>JBEKQA010000114.1:0-10539 GCA_049520195.1 Bacteroidales bacterium | reverse complement strand
ACAACACCATTAAATTCGGGGTTTCTTCTACTTACCACATGATTGATCCCGGAACAGCCAAAGGAACCGGAACCTCAATTGTAACCACCATAAGCGTTCCGAGAAACTATGCACTCGAATCAGGTCTGTATGCAGAAAACGATGAAAAGTTCGGCGAGCATCTGACGATAAAGTATGGATTACGATTTTCTGTCTTCCAGAATGTGGGTCCGGCAACTGTTTATCATTATAACTCCAATTTCGTTGCGACCGATTCAACTGTATATAGATCAGGAAACTTCTTTAACACCTACTATGGAATTGAACCGAGAATAGGTTTTCTTTATGAGTTTAATGAAAAATCCTCGATTAAAGCCAGCTATGACAGAACAAACCAGTATTTACAGCTGGCGCAGAATTCGACTGTAGGAACGCCCATGGACATCTGGTTCCCGGCAAGTCAAAATGTGAAACCACAGCTATGTGACCAAGTTGCGTTGGGATATTTCCGAAATTTCAGACATAATACAATTGAAACTTCAGTAGAGACTTATTACAAATGGATGCAGCATGTAATAGATTTCAAGGATTATGCGTCACTTTTGCTTAATGACACACTAGAAGGACAATTACGCACGGGTAAGGCCTGGTCTTATGGCGCTGAATTCCTGGTCAGGCTGAACGAAAAAAAGCTAAGCGGATGGGTCAGTTACACCTATTCCCGTGTGTTCAGGCAAATACCACTAATCAACAACGGACAAACCTATCCGGCACCCTATGACAAGCCGAATAATGTGGCTATTGTCGTGAATTATAGAATAAACAAAAGATGGATGGTTTCCGCCAATTGGGTATATGCCACAGGAAATCCCCTGACCTTCCCGATCGGCAGAGCGGAAATAGATGGTAAAATCATTCCCATTTACTCTGCCCGAAACGCCTATCGTTACCAGGCCTACCATCGTCTTGATCTTTCTGTGACCCTGTTTTCAAAGCCTCATCCGGGGAAAAAATTCAGCTGGGATCTAAATGCCTCAATTTACAACGTTTACGATCGTCACAATACCTGGGCAATCGAGTTCACCCAGGATAATGTTGATCCGAATGTCACCGATGCTGAAAAAGTATATCTATTTGGGATCATTCCATCTTTGACTTTTAATTTCCATTTCAACAATGAATAAGAAAATTTTCTTCATACCCATCATAGCCCTTGTCTTGGTATCCTGCACTGAGAAAATCAACCTGAAACTGGATTCGACTTATACCCGGCTGGTTGTAGACGGCCATATTAAATCTGACACAGGAAATTATTTCATCAACCTTACCAAGACATCAGATTATTTTGCCGACGCACCTTCTCCCAGGATGGTCAGTGCTACAGTATCATTAACAGATGGGACCAATACATTCCCGCTGACAGAAACGGTTCCCGGTCAATCAGGGATATACCAGACGGGTCCGAAATTTGCAGGAGCCATCGGGAAAGATTATACTTTGAATATTTTATTACCGGAAGTCATTGCAGGAACAACTACCTATACTGCATCCTGCAAACTCCTCCAGGTCACAAAACTTGATTCTATCCAGGTGGTTTTCAATTCTTCCGAAGGGAAAGACGGGGATTGGGAAGTTGATATTTTTGCAAAAGATCCTCCAGGCAGCAAAAACTATTATATGCTCAATATGTACCGCAACAGTCAGCTTTGGTCGGATACAATCAACAAAGTTGCAATTTTTGAAAACGAATTCTTCGCCGGAAAATATATCACCGGAGCAACGGCATTCCGCATCAACAATTCCCATCTGTGGGAAACTCTTTATGCGGGAGATACTATCATGGTTGAATTATCGGCAATTACTCAAGAATATTATAATTTTATCAGCCAGGTAAAGCAGGTTGGGTTCAGTATCCCATTTTTCTCCGGGCCCCCGGCAAATGTTACAGGGAATGTCAGCAACAACGGAGTGGGATTTTTTGCTGCTTACTCGAGCAGTTATGCGAAAACAGTGGTGAAGTAGGTTTGTAAAATCAGATAAAGATGAAAAAAAAATTACTCTTTAAAGCGAGGACTGTATCCTTATTTGTGTTAATGATGGTATCTCTCAATGGGTTGGCACAGGATCAGGATTTAGTTGGAAAAATCAAAGGATCATGGTCAGGACCTCTGAAGGTCGGAGCTGCAGAACTAACACTGGTAATCAACATTATACCGGATGAAAAAAACAACTTCACAGTGACAATCGATAGTCCGGATCAAGGTGTTAAGGGAATTGCCACAAGCAAGGTGACCGTTACTCTGGATTCATTGGTTGTAAAATCAGCCATCCTGAAAGGCTCCTATGAGGGAGCATTTTCTGATAATTATTCAACGCTAAACGGGAAATGGAAACAAAGCGGAATGACATTCCCTTTGGACCTTCATCATTCTTTTGATAAATATAGCATAAACAGACCGCAGGAGCCGAAACCTCCCTATCCTTACCTTGAAAGAGAAGTCATTGTTAAAAATGAAAAAGCTAATGTTGAACTGGCAGGAACGTTAACCACACCTCAAAGTGGTGGCCCTTTCCCAGCAGTCATTCTGATAACGGGCTCAGGTCCTCAGAACCGGGATGAGGAATTGATGGGGCACAAGCCTTTCCTTGTTCTCGCAGATTACCTCACCCGTAAAGGATTAGCAGTTTTACGTGTAGATGACCGGGGTATTGCAAAATCGAGCGGAAAATTCTCTACTGCCACGACCCTTGACTTTGCTACGGATGTATCTGCCGAAGTGGATTTCCTAAAAAAGCAAAAAGACATTGACAGTACCAGGATCGGCCTTTTAGGCCACAGTGAAGGCGGATTGATAGCACCTATTGTTGCCTCAGAGCGAAAAGATATAGCATTTATAGTTCTTCTTGCCGGTCCGGGTGTGACGGGTGAAAAAATACTTCTTTCACAGGTAGCTATCCTGAACAGAAGGGCAGGTTTATCAGATAAGGAAGTTAAGGATGATAGTCTTTTAAGGATAAAGATCTATAGTATTATCAAAAAGAATCCGGATAATAATAAAGCATCAGAGAAGATTAAATCTTTGATTAAATCATTTGCAAAGAAGAACCCGGATGAAATGGGATTCGCAAAGATGGACGACAACCAGTTGAACTTGTTTATTCAACAAGGCACCAGTGCCTGGTTTCGGACCTTTTTAATACTTGACCCTGTCAATTATCTTTCAAAGGTTCAATGTCCCCTTCTGGCTTTGAATGGATCCCTTGATATCCAGGTACCCGCAAAAGAGAATCTGCCGGCAATAGAAAAAGCCATGATCTTCGGGGGTAATTCCAATTACTCTATGGAAGAAATGCCCGGACTCAATCACCTTTTCCAGCATGCAACTACTGGAAACATTGATGAATACAGCAAAATTGAGGAAACCATGTCTCCAGATGTTCTGGAAAAGATTGCCGTTTGGATCAATAAGATCTGGAAACGTTAACATCCCTGAATAAAAAAGTGCAGGATTTAAATCATAACTGTTTTCACCATAAGTTATAAGGGTCACAATATAATCAATCATCTGAATGAAACTTCTCATTGAAGGAAGCTTATAGGACTAGTGAAGGATGAACGAACGATGAGCGAAGGAAGGACGAACGATGAGCGAAGGAAGGACGAACGATGAGCGAAGGAAAGACGAACGATGAGCGAAGGAAGGACGAAGGATGGACGCAGGGACGACGCAAACAGGACGCAGGCAGAACATTCAATGTGCTAAATTACAGACCCTTATCGTGACATAGAGGGTATGTCTATCTTGAACATAGATGAGACAGACGTGCAATTTGTACGACGTTTTGATTAACCACTAATTGAAAATCAATTTATTAGGAAATATTTCAATGAATTTTACTACGGTTTTCCATAATTTAGTTTACGGATTACCGCAATCTAAGAAATTCAATCCCGATGGAAAGAGAGGTAGTAAAAGACATCCAGTCGGCGATCGCATAATCTTTTTTGTAGATGTTGGCAAATCCTGCTGTTTCTCTAAGTTCGCCAAATAATGAAATTTTACCTATTCTGATCCTGGAAACCCCAATACCTAATGAAGCTCCGACATTGTATGGAGTAAGAATATACCAAGAATCAACATAAGAATTCCCTTTAAAAGATGTTTTGGGTACACCAAAATAGCTATAGGTACCCTTCCCTGAACTTGCAATCGTGTACTGAAACCATGGGCCAAATGCCAAATAAACACCCGGCTTTTTTGTTAAATTCAACTGAATCTGAGGCAGGATCATAAGGTTATGCCTGAAAAATTTCCCGATCACATGATAACCGGAAGCAGGCATTATGGTAGTTTTTGCGAAATTGATATCGGCGTTGTTTACTTCCAGTGAATATAAAAGTTCTGGACGAAAGGAAATCAGGTGATTGTCGCCAACATTAAGCACCAGGCCTGCATCAACTCCCCAGCCCGGAGTTGTTTTGTTGAGATAATCGGTTTTGTCCTGAATATAATAAGAATAATTTGGCCCAATTTTGAAACCCAAGGAAATTTGTCCAAAGGCAAGGTGCGATAAAATTAAAAGGGTCGCAATAGAAAGTAATATTCTGATTCTCATCATGTAATATAATTGAGTAAAATTTGACAGTTCATTTTATCACCTTGTAAATTTATACAATAATTCAATTCAAATTGATAACATCTAAAAACTTATACTCAATAGAGTGCCTGATGACAGTCAGTTTAAAAGTCAGCTTCATATCTTAGGTTTATCTCCTTTGTCCCGATCTATAGGAAGATGAAAAAGAATTCCCTATTTTTGCAATAACTAATCCTGATGGTGAACATTCAATAAAACTGATCATATGGATTCAACATTGACTGCAATATCCCCTATTGACGGAAGGTACCGTAAGGTGACAGATCCCCTTTCAGCTTATTTTTCGGAATCGGCAATCATCCGGTACCGTATAATGGTTGAGGTTGAGTATTTTATTGCGCTTTGCAACATTCCACTACCTCAACTTCAGGGATTTAACAAGGATCTGTTTCCAGAGATCCGTTCATTTTACAGGCATTTTGAAATAGAATCTGCTGTTCGTGTCAAAGAGATTGAGAAGATCACGAACCATGATGTAAAAGCTATCGAATATTTCCTGAAGGAAAAGTTTACAGAGCTACATATAGACGAGTTCAAAGAATTCATTCATTTCGGGCTCACTTCCCAGGATATAAACAATACCGCATTCCCATTAGCGTTGAAAGAAGCCTTCCTGAACATTTACAAGCCAATGCTTGATGAGATACTCGATACAATCAAGCATAAAAGCAAGGAATGGAAGAAAATACCGATGCTGGCCCGTACCCATGGGCAGCCTGCTTCTCCAACCACTGTCGGTAAAGAATTCTATGTATTCGCAGAAAGACTTGAAAAGCAGATAGATCTGCTTCAATCAATCCCATCATCGGCCAAGTTCGGAGGGGCAACCGGAAATTTCAATGCGCATCATGTAGCTTATCTCACCATCGACTGGATCAAATTTGCTGATGCGTTTGTACAGGAATCACTTGGGCTTCAACGCTCTACAACGACGACCCAGATTGAACATTATGACAATCTTGCCGCTTTCTTCGATAATTTAAAAAGAATAAACACAATCCTTCTTGACTTTTCGAAAGACATCTGGACTTATATTTCGATGGATTACTTCCATCAAAAGGTGAAGAAGAATGAAGTAGGTTCATCGGCTATGCCACACAAGGTCAATCCCATTGATTTTGAAAATGCAGAAGGCAATCTTGGTTTTGCGAATGCTCTTTTTGAGCACCTGTCTGCAAAACTTCCCATTTCCCGTTTACAGAGAGATCTTACCGACTCAACCGTAATCCGCAACACGGGGGTTCCATTGGCACATTCCATGATCGCATTCCGATCAATTTTAAAAGGCGTTGATAAACTGATACTCAATGAAGAAAAGTTGTGCAAAGATCTGGATGATAACTGGGTAGTGATCTCAGAAGCTATTCAGACCATTCTCCGGAGGGAAAATTATCCTGACCCATTTGAAGCGCTGAAAGACCTGACCCGAGGGAATGAAAAGATTGATATGAAGACTTTGCATAAATTCATCGATGGGTTAGATGTTCCTGATAATGTAAAGAGTGAGCTCAAGAAAATTTCACCTTCTAATTATACAGGCATAATCCCTTTTTAGATAACAACAAGAGAGGATGAGAGTCAGCGGTTTTACAATAGTCCGCAATGCGATCAAATATGATTACCCTGTTGTGGAGTCGATTGGTTCTATTTTACCTCTGTGTGACGAGGTAATTGTGGCTGTTGGCCAATCTGACGATGGAACGAGGGAATTGATTGAATCTATCGACTCCTCAAAGATCCGTATCATTGATACTATTTGGGATGAATCACTCCGGAAAGGGGGTGAGGTACTTGCAGTTGAGACTAATAAAGCATTTGATGCCATTTCTCCTGATTCTTCATGGGCGATTTATATCCAGGCCGATGAAGTTTTACATGAGGATGGTTATTCAAGACTTTCAGAGGCTATGAAAAAATGGGAATTGAAGACTAAGGTAGAAGGATTTGTCCTCAACTACATACATTTTTACGGTTCATATGACTTTGTGGCAGATTCAAGGAACTGGTACAGGAAAGAAGTGAGAATAATAAGAAATGATAAAAAGATCAGGTCGTACAAAGATGCACAGGGGTTCAGGAAAGAGGGGAAGAAACTCAGGGTTGTTCCGGTTGAAGTCAATATGCACCATTACGGATGGGTGAAGCCACCGGAATATATACGATCAAAGTTGAAGTATTTCCATACACTTTGGCATGATAATAGCTGGATGGAGAAAAATAAAGCTCAAATGGAATCCTTTGATTATTCGGGGATTGATTCGCTTTCACGCTTCAGAGGGACACATCCGAGAGTAATGCAAAGGCGGATCAATGAAAAGAACTGGAAATTTGATTTCGATCCGGTTCAAAAGAAATTCTCAATTCTTTTCCGTGCAAGGCATTGGCTGGAAAAGGGAACAGGAATAGTTATCGGCGAATACAGAAACTATAAAATAGTGCAGAAAGAAAATTGAAGAAAGAGTTATCGATTGTCAAATAATCAAAGCTTTTGTTATTTTTGTAAAAAAATGTCGGTTTTATGGATTTAAGTAAGATTCTATCGATTTCAGGAAGGCCAGGATTATATCAGGTCATCTCACAATTAAAAAGTGCAGTTCTTGTTGAATCCCTCTTAGATAAAAAACGCTTTCCTGCTTTTCCACATGAGAAGATAAGTACACTGGAAGAAATTGCAGTATTCACCGCCACCGAGGATAAGCCTCTAAAGGATGTTTTTAAAGCCTTCTATGATAAACTTGAAGGGAAACCTGCCCTAGATCCAAAATCTGATAACAAATTGTTACAGGCTTTTTTCGTCGAAGTTCTCCCTGATTATGATGTTGAACGCGTATATATTTCTGATATAAGGAAGATTGTCAGCTGGTATAACCTTCTACTTGAGCATAAGATATTGGATTTCACTGAAAAGGAAGAAGAAAAGCCTGAAGAAAAGGAAGAAGAAAAGAATTCAGAAATAACCCAGGAAGCACCACTAGAAGAAAAACCCGAACCGAAGAAAAAGAAACCAGCCGGGAAAACAGCTGAAAGGCCGGATACTAATGAGAAGAAAAAAGAAGCTCCTGTGAAGAAGAAAACCAAGTAAGATCAATCATAAACCCATTAAAACAAAAACCATGAAAACTTTTGCAAAAGGATTTCTGCTACTGCTTGTTCTGGCTCTTGCCAGTTCCGGAGCTTATGCTGGTAAGAAGATTGTGAAACTGGGCGTTTCCGAATCTGATGCTAAAATCTACCTGGATGGAAAGCTTATGGGATCCGGGCAGATGGATGTGGTTGTTCTTTCCAATACTTGTGTAAATATCAAAGTTGAAAAGGTTGGTTTCTTGACTGAAAATATCACATTCTGCTATAAATCAAACTTTGCCCCTCCTCCAAAGACATACTATGTTGAGATGAGGAAGGATGATGCATATGATGCGACGGAAGCGACCGATATGGCCAACATCGATATTGAAATAAAAACAAACAAACCTGAGGTTGAAGCCTGGAGACTTATCAGTCAGATCATTACATCTTATTTTGATGTAATTGAAGTCACTGACATGAATACAGGCTATCTTCGTACAGCATGGGTTGTCCAGACTTTTAAACAGAATACTATTCGTACCCGTGTCATTGTGAAACTAGGGTCCAGTAATCCCCTGTCATATAAAGTAAAGTTAATCAGTGAGCAATCAGGACAGCCCCAGACGAGTGTGAAAAGCGATGAACTCTTCAAAGAATATGACCGTATCCTTAGAAAGTACAAAGAGATAATCACAGAAATTGATACCAGGTTAACCAAGTAACAATAGTCCTCGGATGAAGGATAAGAAATTTCTCCGCGATCTCGTTATCACGAAGAATATTAGGCTGAACAAACGTCATTTTATACTTGAATTAAAGGCAGATGAATCACTTCCGCAATTTTTGCCGGGTCAATTTGTCCAGGTACTTGTAAAAGATTCCCCTTCTACTTTCTTAAGGAGGCCTTTTTCTATCCATGCCTTTGATCCAAATCAGAATACTTTCCGGCTGCTCATTCAAATAAAGGGTGAAGGGACAAAACATCTTTCCCTTTTACAGGAAGGTGATAAAGTGAACGTAATGTTCCCGCTAGGAAAGTCATTTACGAGACCTTCGGGGAAGAATGTTTTGCTTGTCGGCGGAGGTTGCGGGGTTGCTCCTCTCCTTTTCCTTGCCTCCTGGTTGAAAGAACAGGAATTGAATGTAACGATCTTAACGGGGTGGAAGAGGAAGGAAGACATTTTTGAGAAAGAAACCTACCAAAAATACGGAGAATTACTGGTAACGACTGAAGATGGATCGGAAGGAGAAACGGGAATGGTTATTAATCATTCTATCTTCAAGCAAGTAAATACCTTCGACAGGATATATTGCTGTGGCCCGGACAGGATGATGAGAACAATTGCCCATATTGCCACTAGAAAAGGTATAGAGTGCGAAGTATCTCTGGAAAACACTATGGCATGCGGATTCGGGGTTTGTCTTTGTTGTATTACCCATACGCAGCATGGTAATCAGCGGGTTTGTATGGAAGGACCCGTTTTCAACACGAAAGAACTTAGTTGGTAATCATGAGTAAATTAAAGATTTAAGCAGTCAGATAATGCCAGACCTCTCAATAAATATTGGCCATCTTAAATTGAAGAACCCCGTAATGACGGCATCTGGTACATTTGGGTACGGTGAAGAGTATCAAGATTTTGTGGACCTGGGACGGCTTGGAGGAATAGTTATTAAAGCCGTAACTGGGAGCAACCGGGATGGAAATGCATATCCGAGAATGGCAGAGACCGCTTCCGGAATGCTGAATTCGGTGGGACTTCAGAATAAAGGAGTCGAGTACTTTGTGAATGAGATATATCCGGCAATCAAAGATTTTGACACAAATATTATTGTCAACGTTTCTGGTTCAACCATTGAAGAGTATGTTGCTGTTGCAGAAAGGATCAATGAGCTGGAGAAAATACCCGCTATTGAACTAAACATTTCCTGTCCGAATGTTAAACAGGGAGGAATGGTCTTCGGCACTGTACCTTCAATTGCAACTGAGGTAACCGCTGCAGTCCGAAAGGTTTATAAAAAGGATCTCATCGTCAAGCTTTCTCCGAATGTGACGGTTATACAGGAAATAGCCAAAGCTGTGGTTGACGGAGGAGCCGATATGATCTCACTCATCAACACAATACTGGGGATGGCCATTGATGCGGACAAACGCAGACCTATTCTGGCGACTATGACCGGAGGCCTTTCCGGACCGGCTATAAAGCCAGTTGCCCTTCGGATGGTGTGGCAGGTCTCAAAAGCGGTTAAAGTGCCAATCATCGGGATGGGGGGTATTATGAATACAAACGACGTCATCGAATTTATGCTGGCAGGTGCATCGGCAGTGCAAGTTGGAACTGCCAATTTCATTGACCCTACTGGTACGATGAAGATTGTGGATGGGATCGAAGCTTACTGCAGACTCCATAAAATAAGAGCCGTAAGGGAGTTGATTTGTGGATTGACTGACTCGTAAAGGAGGGTTTGTAACCCGAATAATAGTCAATTACGAATTCTAAATATAATCGTTACATCAGATAATATTTACCTCTGTTTCTAAGGTTACCCCGAAATTCCGCAAAACTGATTGACGAATATCGTCACATAAGCTGATAATTTCCTGTCCCGTGGCACTACCAAGATTCACGAGAACCAACGGCTGTGTATGATGAACTCCTGCATTGCCTTTCCGTTTTCCTTTCCACCCGCACTGTTCAATCATCCAGGCGGCTGACAATTTAATATTGCCATCCTGTGAAAAAGAAACAATTCCCGGGAAGGATTGTTTTAATCTTTCATATTCCTCCGGAAGAACAATCGGGTTCTTGAAAAAGCTACCCGCATTACCGGTCA
>JBEKQA010000113.1:0-10664 GCA_049520195.1 Bacteroidales bacterium | reverse complement strand
GCATAGATTTTATTGTCACGGATATCAGTGAGCGTGTTGCTACAGGTAAAAACCGTAGTTGACTGGACTATAATGTGAAGGGTTTTGGATGCTGAGCATGAGGAGACGTTAGTATATGTGTAAGTGATTGTCTTTGTTCCTGTTCCGGCTGCTGAAGGGGTAAAGATACCTGTGAGCGAATTGACTCCCGGTCCCGAGTAGGTTCCGCCTTGCGGAATGCCTCCCTTTAACTTTATTGGCTTGGCGCTGACTGTTGTGACGGTATCAAAGCAGGAGGTAAAGGTGACTTGAGGAGCCAAAGTCCCGCTCATAATGATCTCTGACGAGCTGGCTGGATTTCCGGTTACACAATTTAAGTTTGAGGTCATGACACACCTCACGCTGTCCTCGTTATTTGGATGGTAAGAATAAGTGGATGAGTTAGTTCCGGCATTAGCTCCATTTACTTTCCACTGGTAAGCAGGGCTAGCCCCACCATTGGTTGGGGTTGCCGTAAAGGTGACCAGGGCTCCCGGACAGAAGGGATTTGATGAAGTTGAAATCGATACCCCGGCTGGTAAACCAGTGTTTTCTATCATAGTTATTGAGTTGGAGGTCACGGGGTTACTGATTGGACATGCGATACTTGAATTCAGATCGCAGGTTACAACATCATTATTACTAGGCACATATGTATAGGTTGGGCTGTTTGTTCCATAGCCAGCTCCGTTGACTTTCCATTGGTAGGAAGGTGAAGCCCCTCCGTTTGTGGCAGATGCTGTGAAGGTAACTGAATTGCCAAGGCAGAATGGATTTGATGAGGCTGAGATTGAAATACTTACAGCCAGATCCGGGTTAATGGTCATCGTAACCGCATTGCTCGTGGCAGGGTTTCCGGTTGGGCAGGTTGCATTTGAGGTTAATACACAGGTGATTATATCTCCATTAAGTGGTGTATAAATGTAAGTTGAGCTGTTTGTTCCAACTCCTGTTCCATTTACTTTCCACTGGTAAGTTGGTGAAGTGCCTCCGTTTGTGGGATTTGCAGTGAAGGTGACAGAGGCTCCGGCACAAACCGGATTTTGGGATGGGGCAACATTAACGCTCACCAGCTGCAAAGGATTGACCGTCATTGTGATGGTATTTGAAGTATCCGGGTTATTCATGATGCACCCAGTAATCGAAGACGTCAATATGCATCTGACCAGATCATTGTTCAATGGCGAATAAGAATAAGTGGAAGAATTGGTTCCTGCGTCGATCCCGTTGATCTGCCATTGATATGAAGGGGTCCCTCCCCCATTTAAGGAAACAGCCATAAAAGTAACCTGTGTTCCTGAACAAACATTATTGGAAGAGGCGTTGATAGTAACATTCACTGCCGGACTTGGAGTTACTGTTACAGGATAATCAGTTGGCGTATCTGCAGAACATCCGTTGGTATCTGTATAATTGACATATACATGCTGAGTACCGGCAATATTCCAAGTAACCGTTATCGTATTATCTGTTGTTGTGCCTCCTGAGGTAATCACTCCTCCTGATGAAACACTCCACTGATAATTCGTTTTTCCCGCAGCAGTGGTATAGACCTTTCCAGTACCTGCACAGGTGTTGTTTGGACCGGATATAACAGGAACAGGGGCCTGGCCGACTGTCACATATAAAGAAGCCGAATCTCCAGGATCATCACACTTATTCAATCCTTTTACCCAGATGGTTCCTAATGTGGCAGAATTGCTGATATCCAATGTAATACCTGGAGTCCCTGCACCGCTCGTAAGAGTGAAGCCCGGTGGTAAGGTCCAGATATAATTCACCGCATGTAAAAGTGAAGGAATTGAATAATTTAACCCTGTTGAAGGTTTACACACACTGATGAGTCCTGTAATGGGGCCGGCAGTGTCGATGGGCCAGCAATCGAGAAACTTTATCAACATATCATCTTGGCTACCTCCTATTGTAGTCTGCCATGCTCCAGTGCTCGCAATGTTACTTGTCGAAAAAGTTCCTCCAGCAAGATATAAAGTGTCATCCGGGACATAAAAACAGCTCAAAAATCCATCTGTACTTGTCCCTCCATAATATGTTCCCCATTGACGATGTCCTGCTGTTGTGAACTTAACGACATAACCATCGTCTACACCTGCTAGGGTCGGTTGATAAGAGTTTGGTGTCGAAATATTATTTGTTGATGCAGTATAACCAGCAAGAAATACTTCATTGTTCCATCCAATTTTACATTGACGGCCATCGTCATAATCATTACCACCATAATAGGTACCCCACGACCTTTGCCCCAGGCTATCGAATTTTACAAGAAATGCATCATAAGTACCTCCCCCATAAACGGGTTGAAAACATCCAGGGCTTGCTATACCGTTAACAGAATTTGTCCAACCTGTAAGATATACATTTCTTAGTTCATCAGAAATACATGCCCAACCCTGATCCCAATTTGAACCCCCATAATAAGTTGCCCAAATCCTATGACCACCTGTGGTGAATTTTGCCAGAAAAGCATCTAGGTTACCTCCTCCGTAAACTGTTTGATAAGCTCCCGAACTTGCAATATTGGTGTCCGATGCAGTTGAACCACAAAAGTATACATTTCCAGAACTATCAGTTGTACAGCCCAAACCACCGTCACCACGTTCTCCACCATAATAAGTACCCCACTGACGGACACCATTGCTATCGAATTTTGCAAGAAAAGCATCCATACCATTATTATACAAGCTTGGTTGATAAGAGCCTTGAGTGGCAATACCTGTATCTGAAGTGGTTCCTCCCGTAAGAAATACATTCCCATTTATATCCACACAACAGGCTCCCTCTTCATCATCTCCTGCTCCACCATAATAAGTACCCCAGAGTCTATCGCCGGCTGTATTGAATTTTTCAAGAAAACAATCATATGGCCCTCCTCCGTATGTTGATTGGTGTGATCCTGGAGATCCAAACGCGGTAGTTGAATTTGTACCACCTGAAAAATAAATATTTCCGCTTTTATCCACAACACATGAAGTTAAATAATCCCATCCCGTTCCTCCAAGGTACGTTCCCCATTGACGTTGTCCGGAAGCATCGAATTTTGCAAGGAAAATGTCATAGCTACCCGCAAGGATGTCCTGATATGATCCGGAGGATGCAATATTATTAAGTGACATTGTTTGACCTGCAAGAAAAACATTTCCTGATTTATCTGAAGTGCATTGCGCTGCCCTCTCATCATTTAATCCTCCGTAGTATGTCCCCCAAAGCCTTATTGCCGTAGGATCTATAACCAACTCTGAATTTTCTGGAACTGACTCATTAAGGGCAAATCCATAAACTTCATTATTTATCCTTGTAAACCGCGCCCGGACCTCGACTCTCGAATCATTAACCGTATAATAACTTTCCGGGATCAATTCTTCAACATCCCCAAACCTTGTTCCGAATTTCAGAGTATCCCGAACTAATGAAATTTCCTCTGGCCCTGCTATTGTTAATCCTATATCATTGATATTCCCTCCCGGATGGATCACAAAATTATACTCATATCCATGTTCTCCGGTTGTAAAAAAATCAAGGTCAATATCCGGATAGATATCTTTATAAGTGATCCTGCTATATTGCCTTACATTCTTAATCCCTTCAGGTGGGGCAGAAGTTGTGTAATAATTGAAGTACTCTGTCAATGTGTCTGAGGGTATTATTTGGCAGGAAGGGTTAGAACCGACCAAAGTAATATCGATTCGATGATAATTGATAATAGAATCGTGATGCATAAGGTGTAACGGGTTCCCCTCCTTCTTGGGGGAGGGGTTAGGGGTGGGGCTGTAAAGATCATAACTAAACCCACCCTTTCTCAATTGCACATTCATTCCGGGTGTATTTAGCAAATAAATGACAGATGGATTAGGATTATTTTTTTGGTCAATGATCTGACCTTTGTTTTCAATGAAGCCATTATTTTGAATCCTTTTGCCATTGGGATTTAAGGCTTTGGATGAAGCTATAAGAATGACTGGAGCGCTGACAAGAGCTGAAAGAATAAACAGAAATATCCGAGAGCAGGAAATGCTTCTCATAGGAGTGTTAATGATTCAAATATAACAATTAAACACATCAAAGACAGTGTATTATTTGAAAGGTTGTTCAAAAAAATATGAAAATAAGAGAATTATAAGAATCCTCCTATAATTTTCCTGTTTCTCCTCTAGGGAATCATATCATTTGTTCATATAAATTTGAAAAACTAATCAAATATAAGAGATTTTGTGAAAGAGTAAAGTTAAGAGGAAGAAAACTCATAAAAGTAAATCTGTCATGGACAGATTTTAAGGTAGCATGGATTACCACTTCCACTTCGACATGAACAACAGAAATTTGAGTTAAATGGAAAAGGGCAAGTTCCGGTGGGGTCAATAATCATGACACGAACACACGAAATTGAGTCAGGAATTGATAAACTATAATTCGTTTGGCCCCATGTAATTGGTGCTGTACCGGTAGGAGTTGCACTTACACTTGTACAATTAGTGAGGGAACCTGGTTGCCAAAAAAATTCTAAAGAGCAATACTTGTAAGCAGAGCAGGTATCTTTTGGATCCGTGACTATTATCAATACATTCCAGTTCGAAGGTGGTGATGTTGAGACATTATCCGTTGTTGTTTTATCTCCTTTATTTCTTGGAGAATCAGCAAATGCCGGGATTACCATTCCAATGACGATGAATGTCATCAAAAAGGATAAAATTTTCGTTTTCATGATTTTGTGATTTTAAATTTTTAATAAAAACGTCAATTATTAAGGCACCTCTATTTAAAAAATTTTCGATGCCTATTTGCATACAGATTTACAAAATATTTTACTAAAAACAAAATTTATTTCATACTTTTTACAAATTAAAAATATAATATATCTATGAATAACTAAAATAATAAGAACAAATGTAATCGCTTAACAGCATAGTCCATACTAGCAGAGGACTTTAATTTGAACCAGAAATCAGCTTCAAATCAGGAAGATAAGGGGGTATGATAATCTGAATGGATTTACTTCAGTCTTAATTCTATCACATTTGATGGTGATACCATAGTGTTCTTCTACTCCTCGGTGGAGTTCGTCGATATAGTCAGCTGAGGTCTTACGGATTGGCATTATATCAATTTTTAATAAGTTCTTTAGTTACCAGGCTAATTCTTTATTTAATGTACGTCTGGACGCATTCAATCTTTTAAACATCTAACCGCAAACGCATTGCCCCGACTTGCCGGGTACACCGACACGCTCGGGTCCTCCTCATTCATGCCATGAGCCCATGCCTGCGTGGGGCTATGTGAGGTTGATGACCAGAAGAAGGTTGCAAAGCCTTGGTAGTTCCAGCTTTTATTGAAGTAGTTTTCGCCGGACAGCAGGGCATTGAATCCGGAATAGCCTGAATACTTAAGGGGATTTCCTGCAAAGCCGTTATTTATGTAGTTGGCAAATAAGGTGTTCCAGTCGTTTTCTGACGGGATATGCCACCCGGGGGGACAAAAGCCCTGGTCGGCTGGTGTGTTGTCATATTGCATTAGCTCGTCCCACTGGTAAAGAGCTCCCAGGTTGGTGCAGTTGACCGGGTTGTCGTTGTAGCAGTATTTTTCGAACAGACAGTTATCTCTCTGATCCTGAGTGGATACAAGGATAGTGCCGTAATTGAGATTCGCAGCCATCCAGCATTGTGCGCCTATCTGAACCGTGGAGTAAGTTTTACTGTCTCGAATATCTGTGAGCATATTACCACAGGAAAAGACTGCAGTCGCCTGGACTATAATATGAATGGTCTTAGATGCTGAGCATGAGGAGACGTTGGTATATGTGTAAGTGATTGTCTTTGTTCCTGTCCCGGCGGCTGAGGGGGTAAAGATGCCTGTAAGCGAATTGACTCCTGGTCCCGAGTAGGTTCCGCCAAGCGGGATGCCTCCCTTTAACTTTATTGGCTTGGCATTCACAGTCGTAACGGTATCAAAGCAGGAGGTGAAGGTGACTGTTGGCTCCAGTGTTCCACTCATGATGATATCTACAGAGCTTGCAGGATTGTTTGTTACACAACTTAAGTTTGAGGTTATTACACATCTCACACTGTCGCCGTTATTTGGATTGTAAGAATAAGTGGATGAATTAGTTCCGGCATTAACTCCATCAACTTTCCACTGGTAGGCAGGATTCGCCCCGCCATTAGTTGGGGTTGCTGTGAATATGACCAATGATCCCAGGCAGAAGGGATTATCTGATGCGGCGATAGTAAGGCTGAGTGTAAAGCTGGGGTTAACGGTCATCGTAACTGCATTGCTGGTGGCAGGATTTCCGGTAGGGCAGGTTGCATTTGAGGTCAAAACGCAGGTAACTATATCTCCGTTAATCGGTGTATATATGTAAGTTGAGCTGTTTGCTCCAAAACCAGTTCCGTTGACTTCCCACTGGTAGGAAGGGTTTGTGCCTCCGTTTGTGGGAGTTGCCGTGAAAGTGACTGACACTCTGGCACATATAGGGTTCTGCGATGGGGCAACATTAATGCTGACCGGCTGCAAAGGATTGACCATCATGGTGATGGCATTTGATGTTGCCGGGTTGTTCGAAATGCAGGTTGTTATTGATGAAGTCAAAACACAGGTTATAATATCATTGTTAACAGGTGTGTAAGTGAATGTATTTGAGTTGGTTCCTGAGTTTGTACCATCCACTTTCCACTGGTAAGCGGGATTTGCACCCCCGTTTGTGGGTACTGCCGTATAAGTTATTGAGGTACCGGCACAAACGTTGTTTTGGGAAGCCGTGATGGCAACACTGACCGGTGCCCCGGGAGTTACGGTGACTGAGTAGTCAACGGTCGCCCCGCTGCAGCTACCAACCTTCGGAGTAATGTGATAAGTCACAGTGCCCGGAGTTGTAAGATTATCAATAAGAACCTGATTAATAACAAGCCCTGAATCGGCACTGAAGCCGGTAATATTGCCGGAGGTAAGGCTGGCTGTCCAGTGAAACAAAGTTCCCGGAACGCTCGAAGTCAATGAGATATTGGTTGAATTACCCGAGCAAATGGATTCGGAAAGGGGGTTGTTGGTAACCGAAGGCACAACGCTGGTAAAAAGCTGAACAGTATCCGACCCGATGCAATTATTTGAATTAGTGACTGTAACACTATATGAACCCGCCAAACCTGTCTTATAAGTCTGGCCTGTTCCAACAATTAATCCGGTGCCAAGGTTTTTCCATTGGTAGGTACAACCGCCGCAAGCCCCGGCATCGAAGGTTGTCGAATCGCCGATACATACTGTTCTGTTGGGGCCCAATTCAGGGTCCACACCGGGCAGGGTCGTAATCGATTGCCAGGAAGTATCTGTTCTGTTGTCAATATGTCTGACAAATAATGTTACCGTATAGGTTGCAACATTTGAATAAATGTGGGCAGGGGCTAGCTGATTTGAAAAATTGTCAGATCCCGAGGTTGGATCGCCAAAATCCCAGTGAATACTATCGGCCGGGGGCCAGATATCTCCTGAAAAATGAACGGAATCCCATTGACATTGACCATCATGGTGTATGTAGGCTTTATATTTCTGAAGAAACTGGGGAATGCCTTGGTCGCATTCATTGCCTGCAAGGCTGACTGCATTTTTTTGATAATTGCAGGCTAATCCCGGTAATGAAGGATCATTAATACAATGTAACGAATCTGCAAAAAGAGCAGCGTCGGCATAGATTTTCCAATCCGGACCCAATTGCAATTTATTGCCAAATCCATCACCAATCAGTACCTGATGCTGAACAAAACTAAGTGAATCCTTATAGGATAAATCAAATTGCCAGCCAAAGTTATTATCATTGCCCCCACCACCCAGGCATAAGTAAAGATACCTGGAATCAACCGAGAATTCCGCCCCTTTCGCGACATTTGAACTGATCAGGAATTGTGGCGTTACGACACCTGTCGAGGCATTAAAATTGCAGATCTCAATAAGAGAATCATCAGAACAGACCATGTCGGTAGCATCCTGTGATATTTTTAAATCGCCGCCATTTGACATTCGAAGATGCCCTAATACCATATTAAAATGTATGGGCAAGCTACTGGAACTGATAACCGGGGTGGTGTCTATTCCGGATGCAGTAATAAGATAAGCAAGGTATTCAGGT
Source organism: Bacteroidales bacterium (assembly GCA_049520195.1). Lineage (GTDB taxonomy): Bacteria > Bacteroidota > Bacteroidia > Bacteroidales > FEN-979 > FEN-979. Next base: position 2,518 of record JBEKQA010000113.1, on the reverse strand, counting down.
TGTTTACTGTGCTTACGAACAACGATCCATACATCTTTATTGTTGGCGTGCCTCACCCCGGTCATTTGATCCACTGCACTGTCACCAAAGTAGATGTAAACGTTTTTCATTCCGTTGACTACATCCCCTAATCCTCCCTGGAGAGACATATCAACAACTGAATAATGAAGTCCCACTAAAGTCTGATTATTATTATATGTTCCGCCAACTGTGAATAGATAGTATTGGTTATGGTTGGTTTCATTTGGAACACAAAAAACAGGCTGGGCACAGGGATTATTGTCCGCGCCTAGGAGCCCAGTCCCATTAGGCATTAAAGCATCATTTTTATTCCAGATTTCATCACCATTTGAATAAAAGAGAAGATTCCCTGAAGAGTCTGAAACCGTTGTAGAAGTTCCTGCTGGTAGAGTTAAGGCACTTCCAGTCACACCAATAGGGATTCCGGAATTAAATGTCAAACCGGCATACCAACCAAAGCGCCACTGATTCCATTCGCCTTGGGCATTACTGTGGCATGGGATTAGAAACAATATAAACAGAAAGCCGTAAATTTTATGCATATAACTCGTTCCTGTTATTACAAAGATAACAATATTATATCTTTGGTTGCCTATGCTATAAAGATTTATTTTTAGTAACGGAGCGGAAAGACGTGACGCGTGACGCGTGATACGTAATGCGGAAGGAGAAATAGCAAAATGGCAAAATTCTCCGGCCAGGGGAGCTTTGTTTAATCTGGAATTTGAAATGAGTCAATAGGCAATGGGCAATAGGCATCAAGGATGAGAAATATTATTTAATGACGCGTTACTTCTTCACCCGCCTCATGAAATTTTCGTACAGAAAATCGAGGAATGAGCGTTATGAATTTCGGGCTGTCCGAGGAGCGAAGCGACGAGTTCCCGAAATTTAGCGAATGACGCTGATTTTTAGAAAATTTCGTGCAGCGGTGATCTTTCTTTCGTTCTTTCTTTGGATGGCAGCCAAAGAAAGAACATTACCGCCCAAATCTTTCAGAACGTTAAATATTTAGTAGTACGAGTCAATGCAACTGCATCGGAGATCAATCCTTATTGGAGTATTATTTCATCGCTATAGTTTACCTATATTGTAATCGAATGGCAAACGAAGGAAAGACGAAGGAAGAACGAACAAAGACTATAGTTTCGGTAATGGAAAAGCGACTGAAGAACGAGTGAAAAAGGGATTAAAAATTAAAAATTGGGAGATAGGCAATAGGCAATAGGCAGAAGGCAATAAAAATATGGAATCTGGAGTAAGAATCTGGATTTAGGAGGATGTTTTTACAAGAAAAATTCCCGCATAGACATACCTCTCCCATGCTAGAAATTCCACTTTTAAAGAAACTAACTTTGAAATTTATCTCGACTTGCTCCCCTTCCCCTTCAGGAGAAGGGGCCGGGGGATGAGGTGCTTTGGCTCTCCCCACGCGTAACGAATTTCTATGTGCCACCAATATCAACCTCAGTCTCAACTACATTGCCTGGCCGGTCTTTAACCCCGACAAGGATCCGGCATGATTTATAATCAACATTCTCCACTGTCGCAATATAATCCCATTCCCTGTTTCCCGAATACATCCTGGAAACAGCCGGGCCTTTCTCAATCAGCTGACCTTTATTATTCAATATCATCACGTTAACCGTTTGAACCCAGAACTTATCCCAGGCTGAAATGCGGATCACATTCCCTGTTTGCCCCCTGTAGGTGGTCAGATCGACTTTCTTTACCTTCGGTTTTGTTAAACAATCGGACATCGCAGCATGATAGACATCTTTATACTTCATCTTCTTTTTCTTTTCGTTGTAATCCTCACTCAGTTGCGGATCATTCTTAACCGCCTTGCTATATTTAGATGCCTTCGCAAACTTTGCCTGGTTTGCCAGCTGAGCAGGGCTCTTTACAACCCTTGAGCAGTCGGGCCGCTTAGCCATTACCGACTTCCCGCCGTAATTCCTGAGAACAATATCTCCAACTCTCCCGGAGTACAGTCTGGTAATCACATTCTTAAAGGATATCGCCATCGTAAATAGGATTTAGTTATCTGCAAATATAATAAATTTTACATAACAAAACAAGGGAATCAGGTAATTTATAATGTTTACAAATACCTGAAGGAATTTGAATCTGGAATTAAGAGTAGGAATCTGGAATTAGGAATGAAAATTAGGCAATGGGAAACAAGAGTGAGAAATCTTATCTAAAAACGCCTCACTTTATTACCCGCATCATGAAATTTTCGTGTAAAAAATCGAGGAATGAGCGTTAAGAATTTCGGGCTGTCTGAGGAACGAAGTGACGAGTTCCCGAAATTTAGCGAAAGACGCTGATTTTTAGAAAATTTCGTGCAGCGGGAAAAAGAGTTTTCTTTCGTTCTTTCTTTTGCTCACAAAAGAAAGAACATTCCGTTCCAAAATCAGAAATACCCAGAAAAATATAGCATTGCAAAGTAAAACGAGAACCGATTACAGAGATATAAAGAACAACAACGGGT
>JBEKQA010000112.1:0-18035 GCA_049520195.1 Bacteroidales bacterium | reverse complement strand
TGGAATGTGTGTCAATATATTCTCCTCTAATTCAGCTCTCTCGAATGTGGGAGCCACACTGATTTTGAAAAATACTTCAGGAAACATAATCCACTCTGTTGCCTATTCTTCAGACTGGTATCAGGATCCGTTAAAAGAAAATGGAGGCTGGTCGCTGGAAATGATTGATCCTGAGAATCCTTGTGGATGCCTGGGAAACTGGAGGGCTTCAACAGACACAAAAGGAGGAACTCCTGGCTCAATCAATTCTGTTCATGCCTCCAACCCTGATGATATTCAACCTTATATCAAAAGGGGCGGGATTATTTCCGACAGTACAATCCTGGTGGAATTTTCAGAACCTATGGATAGTCTGAGTCTTAATGATTTAAATCAGTGGATTCTTGATAATGAGGGGTTTACCCCTATCAAGGTATCCCCGATCCCACCTAGTTATATTTCAGCATATCTGAGCCTTTACCAGTCTCTCAAAAAACACATTATTTATTATCTTTCCTGCAGGGATAATCTTCCGGCAGACTGTGTCGGGAACTCTCTCGATACGTCCCGGAGGGTCAAGGTTGGCATTCCGGATTCAATTTCTACCGGGGACATTGTAATCAACGAGATCCTTCCAAATCCGGAAACGAGTGGTGAAAAATTCATCGAGCTTTTCAATCGTTCTGAAAAAGTCATTGATCTTCATCAACTTGCAGTGGGGTTGTATGACAGCATCCAGAATACCGGAAGCGATCTAAAGCCAGTATCAGAAAATGGAATTCTCTCATTTCCTGGTGATTATTCTGTTCTGACAAAAGATCCGGATGACATTAAAAAGCGATATTACTGTCCGGATCCTGATGCTTTTTTGCAAATGTCATCCCTGCCTTCCATCAGCAATGATGAGGGATCGGTTGTACTAGTAAAGAATAATGATGGGACTCTCATTGACCATATTACATATTCAAAAGCCATCTATTCTGATCTATTGACCACGACCGATGGCGTATCGCTTGAACGGATAAATCCTTCTCTGCCCTCATTGGATATAACAAACTGGCATTCAGCTTCAGAGAGTTGCGGATTTGCGACCCCGGGATACAGGAATTCGGAATTTTTAAACATGGGATCCGGTAAAAATATTATAAGTCTCTTCCCTTCAGTTTTTACCCCTGACGATGATGGGAAAGATGATGTTTTAGTAATACACTTTACGCCGGATGAACCAGGATATCTTACCGATATCAATATTTTTGATGTAAACGGTCACTGGGTCAGGAGCCTTGTACAGAACAGGTTACTATCGACTGAAGATGCAATTATGTGGGATGGGCGGGATGATAGGAATTTGAAATCCCCTCTGGGGATTTACATCCTCATCATCGATTTGTTCAAGCCTAAAGGTACGATGTATCATCTAAAAAAAACCTGTGTTCTCGGAGGAAAACGTTAAATAGGAGCTACAGCGATAGTTGCTACACTGATCCGGATTCCCTTGATCGAAGAAAGGGTACGTATACAGGATTCAAGAGTCGCTCCCGTTGTGATTACGTCATCTACCAGGAGAATATGTTTCATTTCAAGTCCGGCAGAATTTCTCACATCAAAGACATCCGCGACATTCTGCCAGCGACTGAACCGGGATTTTTTGGTTTGTGTTGCGGTTTCTTTTTTACGGTAAAGAGCATCACTGATCACGGGAATCGACATCGATGTTCCCAATCCTATTGCAAATTGCTCACTTTGATTATATCCCCTCTGCTTTAACCTTTTATCGTGGAGAGGAATTGGTATAATTAATTGAACAGCATTAAAATAAGAGGATATTTTTAGCTCATTTCCATACTGTTTTCCCAGCCAGATGCCGATATCTTTACGCCCTTTATATTTTAGTTGGTGAATAAGGTGTTGAACTTTACTTCCTTTATTGAAATAGAGATAAGCAGTAGCACTGGTCAGGGTTACTTTTCCCCAGAATAAGCCATTTACAGGATTGTCTAAGGATAGATGGAAGTTAGTATGAGGGAGATGATATTCACAGGACAGGCATATCATTTCTTCATTTTTCAAAAGGTTGCTTCCACATGCCGCGCAGATCCGTGGGAAGAACAAACAAAGAAAGTCGCGTGATAAAGAAAAAATAAATTCTTTGACCTTTATAAAAACTCTTAACGGATATAATTTATTTGAAAAATGGAACCTATCAACCGATTTTACCGTAAAAATAGTATTTCTCATATTCTCCTATGTTGTGTACATCGCTTTATCGGGTAATTTTGAGAAAGTAATACAAGGTTGCGGAATTTTATCTTGATTATTGATAGCTTGCTAAGATATTTGCCCGGTTAAACTGCAAATAACCAGCTTTTTCGTGGTCTATGGATAAGGGAATGAGGGTGTGAACTTTGGCCTAGAGCAAGGGGAAACTCTTGGAATTGTAGGTGAGTCGGGTTCAGGGTAATCAGTCACTGCACTTTCCCTGCTGGGCTTGATCCCTTATCCTGAAGGGGAGATTGTCAACGGCAGTATTGTCTTCAGAGAAACAGATAGTTTAGAATTATCTCTTTTATCGCTGCCCGAAAAACAGTTGCAAAATATCAGGGGTAAAGAAATAGGGATGATCTTTCAGGAACCTATGACTTCCTTAAACCCGGTCCTGACCTGTGGATTTCAGGTTGCAGAAACAATGGAGTGGCACTTGAAGATCAGCAGGAAAGAAGCAAAAATGAGAACGATAGAATGGTTTGACGAGGTGCGGCTTCCAAGACCCGAAGCAATTTTCGAATCTTATCCTCATCAGCTTTCGGGAGGTCAGAAACAAAGGGTGATGATTGCGATAGCCATGTCATGCAACCCTCGTATCCTTATTGCCGATGAGCCAACTACGGCATTGGATGTCTCTATACAGAAGACAATATTGGACCTTATGAAAGAACTCCAGGCAAAACATGGGATGAGTATTTTATTCATTACCCACGATCTTGCATTGGTTTCCGGTTTTGCCGATCGCACACTGGTCATGTATAAAGGAAAGGTGGTAGAAGAGGGAAGAACAGAACAGGTATTCAGTTCACCAAAACATCGTTATACGAAAGGTTTATTAATGTGTCGCCCGCAGGATAGCAAGCGATTGAAAAGACTTCCGGTCATTGAAGATTTTCTTGATGCCTCAAGGCCTTTACCGGTACCTGAGATTGAAACCGAAAAAGAAAGAAAAGTCCGGCTTGAAAGGATCTATTCTCAACCACCAATTCTTCAGGTCAGAGATCTGGAAACCCTGTTCCCGACTCATTATTCCTTTTTTGGGAAAGCCGATTCTTTTGTCAAGGCAATTGATAGCGTCTCTTTTGAGGTCTATCCTGGTGAAACACTGGGCATTGTGGGAGAGTCAGGTAGTGGTAAAACAACATTGGGAAGAAGTATTCTTCAATTGATAAAATCGAATTCGGGACAAATTGTATTTGATGGGATTGAAATACAAAATCTGACACCTAAGCAAATGCGGACAGTGCGTAGGGATCTTCAAATCATTTTTCAGGATCCCTATTCATCTCTGAATCCCCGGTTGACGGCAGGGGCAGCCATAATGGAAGCAATGTCTTCGTTGCCTCAATATCGTAAGCATGATGAGAGAAATAAAAGGGCCATTGAATTATTAAGCATGGTCGGTCTTGCCAAAGAGTATTTTGAAAGATATCCTCATGAGTTTTCTGGAGGACAGCGGCAAAGGGTGTGCATTGCAAGGACCCTTGCCGTTCATCCTAAACTGATAATCTGTGACGAATCGGTTTCTGCACTGGATGTTTCAATACAGGCGCAGATACTCAATCTTTTAAATAGTTTGAAGGCAGAATTTGGATTCACCTATATATTTATTTCACATGATTTGTCTGTTGTCAGATTTATGGCCGACAGAGTAATTATGATGCAGAATGGTGTGGTGAAAGGTTCATGGTAACAAAAAAATAAAAGAATAAAATCAAATAAATTAAATATTAGGAATTGTGAGTTTCATTTTTGTATCTTTGTTAAATAAGCGGAAGGAAGCAGATCAATGAAGTACCTAAGTTCAATCATTCTCGGGTTGTTGCTGGGATGTCTTTTAGAGGTATGCCCTGTTGATGCTTATTCGCGTAATTCTGACAAGCAACCTGCCTTAAAGGATTCCATAAAAAAGCTGGATTCATTAGTAAGAAAGACGCTGATAAGCAATCCGGACATATGTATGCAATATGCACACAAAGCTTTAAGTTATGCCCTTCAGTTAAAAAGCACTGAAGATATTATCCATGGATATTCACTGATGGGTCAGGCTTATTTTAAAAAGGATAATGATTCAAGCTATATATATTTCAATAAAGCTTTGAAAATTGCAGACAGCACTAAAAGAGATGCACAAAAACCTCTTTTACTTCTCAACATTGCTTCCATTCATTTTGTTGCCAGAGATTATAAAACTGCCATTGGTAAATTAGACACCTGCATATTGGTTGCTAAATTGCATAAGGATTATGCAACAATGGCACGTGCATATAATACCGTAGGAATTATCTATTTTGATATTAAAAATAGGGAGTCTGCCTTGCAAATGTATGATTCAGCATACCAAATCGCTGTAAGATATTCAATTTCAATTGAAATAGGTGTTTCTCTTGGAAATATTGCAAGGTTTGAGAAGGATCCGGTAAAAGCTTTAAAAATACAAAGGGAAGCTGTGAAGTACTTGTTAAAAGCCAATGGTAGTGAAGAACCCCTGGCAAATATATATATTAATATTGGGTTCAATGCGGCAAATCCGGATACTGCACTTCACTATTTTACAGAGGCTTTAAAATTGACTAAAAATACTAATCTGCCTGTAATTGAATTAGCTGCATATAATAATATGGTATATAGTTACCTTGAGAAAGGAAATATTAAAAATGCGGAAGAATGCCTCGTGGACCATGCCATTCCTCTCGCGACAAAATTAAAAAATGACGATTGGCTGGCTACGCTTAGTGACACATACGCAGATGTGCTTTTAAAGAAAGGTGACTTTAAAGAAGCCACTAAATGGTTAATATCTGCATATCAGAAAAGAGACTTGGCCGATAAAGCACAGGCTTCAGAACAGGTAAGGCTATTAGGTGTTTTATTAGACTTGAAAAGTAAGGAATTAATTATTCATGATAACCAGCGACAACTACTTGTTCAGCAAAACAGATTACAGAAAACACGTTTGGGATTGACGATCACTGTATTTATGATCATTGGGTTTATATTCATTATTTTGTGGTTGCAACAGAGAAACAGGGTTAAACTCCAACATCAACAGATACAATCGGCAAAACGGGTCATCGAAATAGAAGAAGATGAAAAAGCCAAAGTTGCCAGGGAGTTACATGATATTACCGGGCAACTGGTTCTGGGTATTACGGGGGAAATAGAAAACCTTGAGTTTCCAGAGATAGAAATAAAACAACAGATCCAAGGTAAAATAAAGGCTCTCGGGCAGAGCATCCGTCTCATCTCTCATAGGATGAACAAAGCCATGCTCGAAAATTTTACATTTGAAGAGTTGATCGAACAACAATGTGATGATATCCGGAAAGCGACAGGATTGCAGGTTCAGGTTGAAATGCCTCAGGATCCCATCCTGTTAAACGAAGAAATTGTCCTTCACGCATATAGGATTGTTCAGGAATTGCTTACAAATGCAGGCAAATACGCAAGAGACAGTTATGTTAGTATTTCCTTTCATAAGACGCCATCAGAAATAACCATTAACTATTTTGATAATGGGCAGGGGTTTGATCCGGCACTCATTGAAAAGAAAGGGATGGGGTTAATGAATATTTTTGAACGGGCTAAATTATTGAGTGGTTCAGCAAAATTGACTTCGGCTCCCGGGGACGGGACCACCTGGGAAATAAAATTTCCTTGGGTTCATGGGAAAGTTAAAACGGTCTAAATCAGAGATCCATGATCAGGTTATTCACCATCGAAGACCATCCGGTCATTATTACAGGATTAAGAAATACATTTCGGCCTTCCCGTGACGGTATTGAAATAACCGGTAGCGCAAGCGATGTTGATGAAGCCATTGCCAAAGCTAACCCCTCTGCATTTGATATGTTTCTTCTGGATTTATGGATTCCCGGATACCAACCACTGCAGAATATCAGGAAGTTAAGACAATATTTTGCGGGAAAACCCGTTGTTATATTTACTTCTGAAGATTCTGTCATCTGGCAGAGGAAAATGTTTGAAGCAGGTGCCATGGCCTATCTCCTAAAAAATGCAGAAAAAAACGAGATCAGGCTAACACTTGAGAAAGTGGCACAAGGGATGACTGTATTTACTGGTATTGTGGAACCAGAAAGAGAACAAACTTTCCGTGCAGGATTTTCCGATCCCAGGTATATACTGACACCGAATCAGAAAGAATATGTTGTTTTTTTGTCCAATGGCCTGACACAGCCTGAGATTGCAGAGAAAAAATGTCTCAGTATCTCAACAGTTGAAAAAACGATAAAGAGCATAAGAGAAAAATGTGGAGCAAAAAATAATGCAGAACTTGTAAAAATCCTCTATGAAAGAGGTATTATTTGATATATTTTTTAATTTTTTCATTCCGATTAAATGTTATTGACAAAAATGATGAGTTTTCAACAAAATAATGCTGAGTTTTGTTCCTATTCCACCAAAATCCGTCAAAATAAAGTTTTTCATGGCGTGTAGGTCTCACGCCAAAAAAAATGTTATATGATTAATAATCAGCGTATTAATTTTTTTATAACTCAAAACAATAGTGGTTTCCCGCTATTTTATTTTACGGTTTCCTGCTATTGCGCAGACTGAATTCGCACTGTAATTTTACCACGTAATTCAAAGTAGTATAATACAAACTGAAAAATAGCCCAAAATGAAAAAGATACTCTTACTGACAGTTTCGATCTTGATGGTCTCCGTAACATTCGGACAATATTCTATACCATCATATAATGTGCCCGTTACAGGTACAGTTGTATTTGTAAGCCCAAACACTATTAATGCTAATGGAACTAGCCCATCGCTCATTGCTGAAAAGAGAGATGTTAGTGTTACAAATGAAGGAGGTGGAAATGGACCCACCGGAGGATCCCTGGTATTTTATGTTATCTGCACTACCCAACCGATAGTTTTAGGGCCATATACTGTTGGACCCGGACAAACAGTCAGTGTACCAATTGATGCGAACCAATGGAATGTTTCAATGTATACGAGTCAAACAACCTTGGTTAACGTATGGATCGATAACGGTGGTAACATGTAAAACTTATAGTTACTAAGAGAATTAGGTAGTAAAATAATAAAAGAACAAAGAAATAAAAGGTAACCTGTAAAGGACCAGGGTGGAGAAGGGATCGTGATGGAATAAAATATGTAGCTATATTCAATCCAAAAATTCCGCCGCCAAAGATAACACAACGTTATCAATTTTTCTCACCTGAGTTCACATCCTGAGAGTTCTCTTCCTGGTCTTAATACAGGCATAAAAGGAACCCGCTGCAAGCGGGTTCCTTTTTTTTATGGATATACCAATCAGGGAGGATAAAAAATCCATAGAACAAACATTTGATCTCAAGCGAGGAAAGTAAAAGGGAAACATTATCTCAAATTTATTACCTTTACTACAAGTTAAACAAACTCTGTTGATATGAGTAAGAAGAAAGTAAAACCCATTAAAAGCACTAATACATTCGTAAAGAGTGTAATGGAAATATTTTTGAACGATCCTCTCACTAAATTTAATTATAAGCAAATAGCAGCAAGACTAGGAGTAAGTGATAAAGCTAGTAAAGAATTGGTAAGGAGCATTGTTGACCAGCTTGTGACGAGTGGTGAACTGGAAGGAAATAATAGAGGTAAGTACCAATTGAACAGCAAAAGTGAAAAATTTCCTCACAAAGCGACGGCTTATGTGACCGGCACAATTGATATGAAACAAACCGGGAAAGCTTATGTTATTCCCGATGACAAGAGCGAGGATGTGTACATATCACCTTCAAGTACAGCCCACTCACTTCATGGAGATAATGTGAGGGTATTGTTGTTTCCACGAAGAAAAGGGAAAAAAGTCGAGGGTCAGGTTGTAGAGATCCTGAAAAGAAACAAAAAACAATTTGTGGGGACCATAGAGGTTTCACGGAACTTTGCTTTTCTGATCCCGGATAATCCTAATATGCCGGTCCATATATTTATTCCTCTGAATCATCTTAACGGAGCCAAGAATGGACAGAAAGTTGTTGCTGAGATTACGGAATGGCCCCCTCAGTCGGAAAACCCATTTGGTGAAGTGAAGCATGTTCTGGGTATGCCTGGGAATAATGATGTGGAGATGGATTCTATTTTAGCTGAATTTGAATTTCCACTCTTGTTTTCTACAGCTTCAGAAAAGGAGGCAGAAGACTTTCCGGTTGAAATGCCGGTGGATGAAATTGCCAAAAGGAGAGATTATCGGGATGTTTTCACAATCACCATAGACCCCGCAGATGCAAAAGATTTCGACGATGCAATTTCATTGAAAAAGCTGAATAATGGAAATTGGGAAATAGGCGTTCATATTGCCGATGTTTCATATTATGTTAAACCAGGAACAGCCATCGATAAGGAAGCGTATGTTCGGGGAACATCTATCTATCTGGTCGACCGTGTAATCCCCATGCTTCCTGAAAGATTATCTAATCAATTGTGCTCTTTACAACCCGATAAAGACCGACTTTGCTTTTCAGCTGTTTTCGAGATGGATGAAAATGCAGTGATTCTAAATGAGTGGTTTGGTAAAACTATAATCCATTCAAACCGTCGGTTTAATTATGATGAAGTCCAGGAGATCATTGAAACAGTTAAAGGAGATTATACTGATAAAATCCTAATTCTCAACAAACTTGCTACAAAATTGAGAGAGGAACGCTTTCGCAAAGGATCCTTCAATTTTGAAACGCAGGAAGTAAGGTTCAAACTTGACGAGAAAGGCAAACCTGTTGAGGTTTATCTCAGGGAAATGAAAGATTCAAATAAACTTATTGAAGATTTCATGCTTTTAGCTAATCGCAGAGTAGCCGAATGGGTGGGAAAGAAAAAAGGTAGCAAGGAACCAAAAACCTTCGTTTATAGGGTTCACGATAGTCCGGTACCTGAGAAACTGGAAAATTTTACTCAGTTCATAGCAAAACTGGGTTATAAGATCAATTTTTCAAACCGTAAAAGTCTTGCCGAATCTTTTAACCGTTTGTTTGAGCAGATCAAAGGAAAGGGTGAAGAAAATATGGTTGAGACCATAGCAGTACGAACTATGGCCAAAGCTTTTTATACAACAACAAATATTGGACATTACGGTCTGTCTTTTCCTTATTATACTCATTTTACATCCCCAATAAGGCGTTATCCCGACCTGATGGTTCACCGTCTGCTGCAAGGATATCTTTCAAATGGGAAATCAGCCAATCAGGAGGAATATGAAAGTAAATGTGAACATTCCTCTGAAATGGAAAGAAAAGCAGAAAGTGCTGAGCGTATGTCTGTTAAGTATAAGCAGGCAGAATTCATGGTCGATAAAGTAGGCCAGGTTTTCGATGGACTTATTTCCGGAGTCAGTAAGTGGGGAATATTCGTTGAAATTGCAAATACCAAATGTGAAGGCATGATCAGGCTGAGAGATATGTATGATGATTTTTATTATCTGGATGAGGAGAATTATCAGGTTATTGGATCAAGAAAAGGAGAGCAATACAAGCTTGGCGGGAAAGTCAGGATAAAAGTCAAAAAAGTTGACCTACCCCGAAAACAGATGGATTTTGTCCTTGTTAATTGACAAAGGTATTAAATAGAACAATCAGGACAGAGGCATTTAAACCTTCAATATTTGTTTCTGATGGAAACAAAATGATTCCAAATTAAACTTTCTTTTCAATCCTGTCAAAAAAGGATTTCCTGTAAGTTTCACTGATTGGGATGAGCCGGTCTCCAATTTTAATACGGTTTCGTTCCACACTGTCAATTTTATCGAGGGCAACGATGAATGATTTGTGAACCCTGATAAACTGATTTTTAGGAAGAAGTTCTTCAAGTCTTTTATAATTAATTAAACTCATTATCTTTTTTGAGGTCGTAATAATCCGCCAGTAATCACCCATTCCTTCAATGAAAATAACATCTGCATAGCGGACTTTTTCAATTCTTGTTTCAGTTTTTACAAAGAAAAACAAATCCCCTGTTGTTGCAGACAGATTACGTTCGGGTGATAAGGTTATGTTGTCGGCTTGGATTTTTTCGACCACTTTGTTAACTCCTTTAATAAATCTTTCAAAGGATATAGGCTTTAATAAATAGTCCATTACATCCAGATCGAATCCCTGCAACGCATAAGAATCATAAGCCGTTGTTAGTATTACATAGGGCCGATGATCCAATACATTCAATAATTGAATGCCCGAGAATTCTTCCATCTGAATATCGAGGAAGATGAGATTTAGAGGATGAGTTCGTATGTATTCAATGGAATCGATGGCGTTGTCAAAGGTCTTTTCAAGATGAAGGAATGGAATCCTTGAACAATAATCACGGATAATATCCAGCGCTAGCGGTTCATCATCAATTGCAATGCAGTTTATCTTCATCATATCAGAATTGAAAGGTTAACCCTGTAAAGATCATTCTCTTGTGTTGTTTCCAACGAATATTTCCCTGGATAAAGGATTTCCAGTCGTCTTTTAATATTTTGTAAACCAATGCCCCCAATTTTATCTTTTTGGCCAAAAAAGTTTTTTTTCACATGATTAATGATTTCAAATACAAGCTTATGCGGTGAAACTACCAGATGAATCCTGATACCTGGCGAATTAACTGCCTTATCTCCATGCTTAAAAGCATTTTCTACAAAAGGGATCAGGAGCATTGGAGCAATAATTTTATTACCGACATCCCCATCAATACGAAGTTCTACGAAATTATCATACCTTATCCGTAGTTTCTGAAGCTCTATAAAACTTTCAAGGTATTCAATTTCTTTTTCAAGCAGGACTTTGTCAGTATTAGCATCATAAAGCATATACCTCATTATTGAAGATAATTTCATGATGGCCTCCGGAGCATCTGGTGATTTTTTACATACCAATGAATAAATATTATTTAGCGTGTTAAAAAGAAAATGAGGATTTACCTGTGAACGAAGTAACGCCAGCTCACTTGTTTGAGTTTGATTTACAAGCTCTGCTTTAAGTTTTTGTGTATCAAACCAATCAATTGCAAATTTAATAAGAATAGCATAAGCCCCTGAAATAATTGATAGTCTTAATCCCGCATAAAACCATTCATTGAGATTCGTCATTTCTTTTTGGGGTAGGTGTATTATATCCTTCCAGAAAAATATCTGGATATAATAGCGGGCTACAGCAATAATGAACAAAAAAAATGCACCTGTCAGAATGCTAAGGATAATATTTCTGTTTTTGATCAGAAAAGGAATGATGAAATAGAATGCATAAAAATTTATCAGGCTTAATCCGAGATTCAATGTAGCATCTGTCCAGAAATAGCTCTCTGTTTTATTGATGTACCATGGATATAAAAGTTGGTTAACCATGTAAAACCAGTAAATAACATGAATCAGTATCTTGACATTTCTTTTCATCAACGAAGTATTTCCAACTTTTAGTAAAAAACAATACGAAGGTAATACGAAACAGAACAAAAGTAAAGGACATCTGATTCTAAAGATCCCCGGATAATTGTCCTGTACAGCAATATCTTACTAATTTATTAAAACATAAAGCCCACCAGATTCATCTCTGATGGGCTTTATTTCAAAGTGATTAATTAATTACTTTATGAGCTTAAGTTCACTAATAAGACGTGTATCTCCCGCATATTTATCAATGATAAAAAGAACATATCGAATATCGACATTTATTGTTCTCTGAAGTTTTGGTTCATAAGATATATCACCGCTCATGGCCTCCCAATTGCCATCGAATGCTAATCCAATCAATTGACCGTTTCCATTAATAACCGGACTACCTGAGTTCCCGCCCGTGATATCATTGTTGGTCAGGAAACAAACACGCATTTCACCATCTTCACCATATTGTCCGTAATCTTTTACTTTATAAAGTTCTTTGAGTTTATCAGGAACTATAAACTCTTCATTCGTTGGATCTTCTTTCTGCATAACACCTTTCAAAGTAGTGAAATAGTCATAATGAACAGCATCAGCAGGATAATAATCCAACACCTGCCCATAAGTCATTCGCATAGTTGAATTGGCATCAGGATAAGCAACAAGTTTCGGGTCCATTTCCCGGAGTCCGGCAATAAAATGACGATTACCTGTCGAAACGTTAGATCTTGATTCACCATAGGCTGCAGCATATTTCCCGCTTGCTTCCTGGAAAGATTGAGTCATGATTGAAACAAGGTCTTTTTGAAAAACTTTAAGGCTTGGTTTATTTAAAAATGCCATTGTTTTAGCTTCTGTGGTAAAGACAGAGGTTTTAAAAACCTCATCGGCAAAAGCATTGAAATCATTATGA
Source organism: Bacteroidales bacterium (assembly GCA_049520195.1). Lineage (GTDB taxonomy): Bacteria > Bacteroidota > Bacteroidia > Bacteroidales > FEN-979 > FEN-979. Next base: position 5,502 of record JBEKQA010000112.1, on the reverse strand, counting down.
TATTTCTTCTTGATGAGATCGAAAACAGAAGGTAATAGATTCCCCGGGACATTCTGTGAATAGAGTTTTAATAATTCAGCCATTGTCTTTTTTGAAACCGCCGGATCAATATCTTTGAAATGTTCTTTTATATCAGCTTTTAATGCATCTACAGATTCTTTGATGCTGGTTTTGCTCTCAAGCGCTGTCTTCAAAGTGCTGAATTGTCCTTCAAATTGAACAGGATCAAGTCGAAGCCCGGCAAGATTAGCATAAAAAAATGGAATAGCAATAGAGTTCATTTTTTCATATCCTGCCTTAATCTCATCAAGAACTTGACCGTATTTTTTCTGCAACTCTGGGGACTTACCGTACCAGGTTATAAAATTAGCTTCAAGAGATTTCTTTTTATCTTCAACTTTGTTTTTAACCAGCATTTTTGATTGTCCGATAAAATTCTTCCAGGTGTTGGCAATCATCGCATAGTTTTCTGCATAATCAATTTTAACTTTAGATAAAAAGTATTTAGGTTGAATTCCAATCCATAAGAGGTCAAATATCGACTTGTGCTGCCAGGATATCCCCAGATCATTGCAAAATCATTTTTCTTTGTTCCTTTCAGACTGATGGGTAGATAATATTTGGGTTTCAAAGGAACATTTTTTTCGCTGTAAGGTGCTGGATTTCCGGCAGAATCAGTATAGATACGAAATACTGTGAAATCACCGGTTTGCCTTGGCCACATCCAGTTATCGGTGTCTCCTCCGAATTTCCCAATAGAAGATGGAGGTGCACCTACTAAACGAACGTCTTTATATGTTTGGAATACAAAAAGATAATATTCATTTCCCCCATAAAACGGTTTTATACTGACTTCATATTTCCCGTTTTCTGCAGACCTCTTTTTCATTTTTGCTGTCAATTCTTTGATCTTCTCTCCACGTGCCGATTCTTTCATAGTATCTGATAAAAAGGGGATTATAGAATCGGTAACATTCTCCATGCGGACAAGGAATGAAGCACAAAGATTTTCATTTGACAATTCTTCTTTGTCTGTCATTGCCCAGAAACCATTGGTAAGATAGTCATGTTGAGGAGTACTGTGATTCTGAACAGAACTATAGCCACAATGATGGTTGGTAAATACTAAGCCTCTATCTGAAACCACTTCTGCCGTGCAAAAGAATCCGCCTGAAGCAGCTCCTTCATTGGATAGTCCTACAATGGCATCTTTAAGACTTGAGTGGTTAATATCATATAATTCCTGAGCAGTGAGGTGCAATCCCATTCTTTCCATGTCTACATAATTCAGGCGTTGAATTAGCATGGGAAGCCACATTCCCTCATCTGGTGGGGTCTCTGCAAGCAGTTTGGTTCCAAAGGAAAAAGCTAATAATATTACCAATGAAACAATTTTTACTTTCATTTTATAAGACAGGATAATTGCCATAATACTTCCTGTGAGTTTGTTTTTCATTGTCCTGGATTTTTAAAGAATGACGATTCTGAAATCTTTTTGCAATATTACGGATAAGAAAAAATCCATCCAATTTTTTTAGACTAATACATGTAAAAATCGATAATTCAATGTTTTTTCTGGCTTAAGTCTGTTATTGGTTTGACGTATAAAAATGGGAGTTAGACATAAAAACGACTTAGATTATCAAAATTCTTTTGAAGCTGACTGTATTTTTCAGATATTTGAAAATAAATCAGCATCCTTTCGAAATCATGATGAATATTCACAGAATCAATATTAGAACCATTTTGATGCATCTGCTATTCTGGATGTTAAGTCTGGTTCTTTTCATTGTATTGATTTTTCTTACCCGGCATTTTAAACTTCAGGCTCTTGATTTCCAAACGGCTATAAATATTATAGTTACTTTGCTTTTGCTTGCACTTTCCGTTTACATCAACCTCCTCATTTTAATACCACTATTCTTCACTAAGCGATTTTACCTCCAATTTTCTTTATTCGAGATATTAAACATAGCACTGTTTATCTGCCTGAATTATTTAATTTCATTGGCTTTCGAAGGGAAACACCCTAACTTTCTGAATGAGATCATAGCCGAATTTATTCTTGTCCTGGTTTTTCTTGTTATAACTACTCTTATCAAATTTACGAGTGATTCAATTGCTTTGCAGGATGCAAATCTGAGGATCAAAGAAATCGAGCGTGAAAAGATCTCAGCGGAATTAAGAGCTTTAAAAGCACAGATAAATCCTCATTTTTTCTTTAACACTTTGAATAGTATATACTCGCTTAGCCTTGACAGATCGGAAAAAACACCTGAACTGATTCTGAAATTATCAGAATTGATGAGATATATTCTTTATGAAACGCAGGATGACTTCATATCTATGGAAAAACAACTCGATTTCATAAAGAGTTATATCTATCTGCAGCAAGTCAGAACAGGGGAGGAGATAAAGATTGAAATGAATATAACGGGAGAAAATACTGATTTAAAGGTCGCCCCATTATTGTTTGTCCCCTTTATCGAAAATGCATTCAAGCATGTAGCCAAAGAAAAAAACAATAAATCATTCATCCAAATATCGTTTGATCTGACCCAGCCGGTACGAGTCAAATTTAACGTGAAAAATAAGAAATATAATCTTGCTGTTCCAATTGATATTAGCAAGGATAGGATAGGACTGGCAAATGTGAAAAAGCAGCTCAATCTCCTTTATCCTTCAAAACATGAATTAATAATATCTGAAAACAACGATGTTTTTGAAGTCAGTCTCACTATTTATTTAACATGAAAATCAAATGCTTGATAATTGATGATGAACCTCTTGCCCAGCGTGTAATTGAACGTTATATACAGGAGGTTTCTTCCATTGAATTAATTAAAAAGTGCGAAAATGCATTAGATGCAATTGAAATTCTGAAAGAACAATATATTGATCTTATATTCCTTGATATTAATTTGCCCAAACTCACCGGATTAGAATTCCTGCGTAGTTTGAAAAATCCACCTTTGGTAATTATCACAACTGCATATCCTGAATTTGCCATACAGGGGTATGAACTGGATGTGGTGGATTATATGATGAAACCTTTTAGCATGGAGCGCTTTATGAAAGCTGTTCAAAAGGTTCATGAGATTCTAAAGCCAAGAGAATACGCTTTACCTGAAAAAGTATCCGGAGAAACTCAGGAAGACCATTATATCTTTATTAAATCAAGTAAAAAGACCTTTCGCATAAATCTTAATGATATTCTTTACATTGAGGCTTTGGGTGATTATGTAAAGATTTACACAACTGACAGGATGATAATTAGTTATCATTCAATGAAAAACCTGGAAACCTTGTTATCCCCCAAACAGTTTCCTAGGATCCATAAATCTTTTATCGTTTCACTTTCCAAGATCGAAATCATTGAAGGAAATCAGGTGAAAGTAAAAGACCGCATTATTCCTATCGGAACAAACTTCAAAGCAGAATTTGAAAAGCTTATCAGAACAATTTAAATATCCTTATTTTACGAAAGTATCTGTATCCTCATCAGTTATCACTGCAGTCTTATGAATGATAATTGAAAGATAGATCATTACCAGCCCGAAAAATACTGAAAATCCACCAATAACTTTAGTCAGGAAAATTGGAATTTCATTTTTTTCAATGATTAAAATAATTCCTAAAGCAATGGTTAGCAAACCATTGAATAAGATAATATTCTTGTTGGATAGATTCCTTTTGACATTGACCAGTATGATTAATTGGAAAAGGCCTACAATGATAGCCCAAACCCCAAGTAAAATAAAAAACAGGGATAGTGATTCTTCCTTAAAGATCATTATAACCAACCCAATTGCAATACTGAAAATGGATTGGAGAATAAGCAGTCCCACCTTCCGGCCTTTCCTGAGATTATAAATGGCAATAAAAAGAAAGCATAATCCCCCGATTATCATTGCAATCCCAAGAATAGAAACTACACTCAGAATACTTTCCTTTGTGAAAAGAAGCAGCAATAAACCGAACAGAATTGCTATAATTCCGTTGATCACCAGAAACCAACTGTTTTTATAAGATTTTGTTTCCATGGTACTATATTTTAAAGGATGAATATCAAGATACTCTGAAATGGATTCCCAGGTACTCGAGTAGTGTACCGGTTATAATGAAGGCCCCAAAGATAAAGAAAAGAATTCCCACGATCCGATTGATCCAGAGTTTAACGTTTGGGTTCCCGAGTACCCTGATTTTATTGGCAAGAACACATTTCAGAATATCGGTCATAAGAATCATCCCGAGAGCACCGGCAAAGAACATTACAACAGATTTCCGGTCCCCGCCATAGGTCGAGTTTATTGAAACAACCCAGAAGATCCAGAAAAACCAAAGAGATGGATTTGCGACATTGAGGAGAAACCCTTTGAAAAAATAAGGCAGGATGCCTGGCCTCTTCACATGAATCTCACTGATAGCTTCAACTTGTTCGGTTTGTGGTACTTTGCGAAAAAAGGTGAAAATACCGAAAGAGATCATTAAAACACCTCCCAGGATTCCAAACACTAAATGATACTTTGGAGCGGTAATGATTTCAGAAACACCATATACTGCTGCAACCACAAGAAACAAATCACTGGAGAAAATTCCAAATGCCAGCGAGATACCTCTTTTAATTCCGTGCTTAATACTGGTTTGCAAAAGTGCTACCAGGGCCGGTCCCAATGTGATGGCGACCGTCATGCCAAGGATTAATCCTTCGAAAAGAGGATGTAATAGTTTGACGTACAACTTACTGCAGTTTATTTTGTTTCCTTTTCTCCTCTGGAATAACTTCTTTTATATGAGCTTCCCATTCAACCCGCTGTTTTTCTTTTAAAACCCGCGGAAATTTAAATGCACCACCTTCTTTACCTTTTGTTTTCAGCCAGTCATAGAAAATGTGCAAAGGTAAAATTTCCACATAAACTTCACGAATTGCTTCAGTGCGCTCAACTCGATAATCGTCATTTAATACAGCAAGGTAATCATCTAGCTTCGAGGCGGCAATCTTTGGATCAATAAGATCATCAGTACCAAGATACCATTTGTGTGCAAACAGACTGCCATATCGTATTCCGGTTACTGTAAATTCATTAACCTTGATATTTAACTCATCCTGGAGCATTTTAATAGCCCGGTTCATGTTGTCTTGCGAAAGATGTTCCCCGCAAAGGCTCAAAAAGCTCTTTGTACGGCCGGTGAAAAGAATTTCACAGGCTTCAGTACTTGTAAAAGTTATAACATCGCCAATGAGATAACGCCAGGCACCCGCACAGGAAGATAGTAGCAAGGCATATTCTTTACAAGGCTCAACATCCGCAATAGTTAGAATTTCAGCTTTAGGCATGAGATTACCCTCGGAATCAAAATTAACACTGTTGTGAGGTATGAATTCATAAAACAAACCGTTATCGAGAATCATGGAAAGAGATTTCCTTGTGCCTGCCTGCTGGTAAGCTATATAACCCTCTGAGGCCAGATAGGATTCGTTATATACAATCGGCTTTCCAA
>JBEKQA010000111.1:0-10727 GCA_049520195.1 Bacteroidales bacterium | reverse complement strand
TCTGATCCGGGAACATCCAGATCACTACCTGAAACATCTTCCTTAAAATCTTTTTCGTTATTTTTTCCAACAACAGCCTTATTATTTGAACTTTTTTTCTTTGAACTATCCTCCGGATCTATGTTCTTCTCCTCATGAGATTTATTATACATATCTTCGCTAGGAGGATATAATGGATAACCATGAAGAACGTTATTCTTCTCTTTGAAGTTATTCTGGTCAGGTGGCCTTTGTTTTTTATCCTTGTTATTCATATACAAAATCTTAAAATTCATTTTAACAACCAGACCAAAGATCGCTATACTAATTATTGTTCGTATTACAATATTTCATAAAAAAGTTACATAATTCACACCTGATAGTGTTAAGCATTTAGAGGCTGAGAGCTTGGGCGGAGCATATAGAAAGTACGAAAAAGCATAAAGAAAGAGGCATGCTGTATCAATGCCATGCAAATTCCAGGAGAATGTGAAGAGAATCTGGCTTGGAGAATGTGAAGTTCAGGTTACAGATATTGCTACGATATCGAAAGTAAAAATACCCCATGGTTATTCTCATCTTTTATTACAATTCTCATGGTTAAGAAAGTTCTGCTCTCATATCATTAAAAAAAGGCGTGTTTTTTTCTTCCACGCATTTTGCCGCGTAAAGGTAAAGCGCAGCGCTCCAGGTTTGCCAATCCTGACCCATGGGTTTACCATTTTGTGCTTTTATCCATTCATTAAATCCAAAATCGATACTATTTGTCCTAGTTAGTTTTATAAGTCGGGTGAGTTCAACAAGCTTTTCCATGGAGAGTGAATATCTTTTAGCAGCAACTAAAGCTGCAATATAAAACCCACAGATAAAAGGCCAGATACCTCCATTATGATATTCCCCCGGATTATTAAAAATTGAATATCGCTCATTCCATTCAGGGTCTCCAGGTTTAACGTAGGGAAAGAAATTAGGAGGCAGATCAACAGCTAATTCACCTCTTTTTCTCATACTTGTACACTCTTCTTCGATCCAGGAAATCATTTCTTCAGATCGGGAACAAGATGCTAATCCGGAGAGAATGGCAAGACTGTTGCCGAGTAGGTCGAAGCGTTCACTGCTATGAATTTTATATGACCAGAAAGCAAAGTAGGGCTTATATTTTACAACAAGGCCCTCGTGAACATGATGATGAATTACTCCTCCCGTTATCGTAAACCTGCCCATCTCGCGGCGTATATTATTCGCTTTTTCGTGCTGACCCAGCAGGCGGAGATAACAATATACCAGTGTATTTACATACAGACCATATCCGGTTACCCATTGTTCATCGCGCCAGTCACTTGTCGGCTGCTGTGCAACCAGTTTACGGTCAGAAGGACTCTGATATTCCATCCATTTCAATGCTCTGTCGACAGATTCCTGAAGAAATTCAGGTTCGCCTGTTAATTCTCTGAAAATGCCGGCACCCAACAAAAACAATGGAGTCGTATCGCTTGAGCCACGATCCTCTTTGTCATGCACGAGTGATGGGATATGACCATGCTCTGTCTGATTTTCTGCAAGAGTTTCCAATACTCTCCGGATGCTGTTTACCAGCTTCTGATTCCCTGAAACAGCAATTCCCAGAATGGAAAACATCAGATCCCTTGTATATGGCTCGGGATAACCCCAGCCGGCAGTCCGGGGAAGTCCATGATAGGGTCCATGAGCATTATGAAGCAGCACTTTAATGGCTGCCTTTTTTGCCTCTTCTATTTCCAGCCAGTCCGAAGTCTCCATAATTTTTAAGTTAAGAATGTGTTAATTTGAAAGTTTGAAAATTAGACAATCTTCAAAATTGCTCTATTCAAATTATCTGATTCCTAGTTTATCGTTCATTATCTGCACGAACTGTTTGGCAACAATCCGGTAATTAAATTTTTTCACCACCCGCTTCCTGGCCGCTTTGCCCATTTTTTCCCGTAATGCAGCGTTAGTCATTAGGACCATCAGGTATCTTGCAATATCTTGAATATTTGCACGGTAATCCACCGTTCGTGGTTCTTTAAATAATATTCTGTGTGTATCTTCAAAACCCGATTCATCACCGAGGGTTACCTGGTTCACGACAATTCTCTTTGCCACATCTGCCAAAAAGGCCGTTTCATCATGTATAAGAGTATCAAGCATTCCCATAGCTTTAATGCCTATCACCGGTTTTTCGCATGCCCCTGCTTCTACCTGCGGCATTCCAAAGCCTTCAAGCCGGGAAGGAGCAGCATATATATCGCATGCTCCAATCAGGTAAGGCATGAAATTTCGTGAAATGGTGTTGGTTTCAAACATGATGTTTTTTTCAATACCAAGGTGTGTCGCCATTTCCAGGTCAGCCAGGTTCTGAAGTTTGGTACGGGGCTGCGGCCATACTTTGCAGACATATTTCCAATCGGGAGCTTTGGTATCAATGATAGCAAGGGCCTGCATAACTTCCTGTGCGCCTTTTGATGCGGCATCACCGCCAACAGTGAGGATCATTATCTGATCGGGCGAAACACCCAAAGCTTCTCGTACTGCCAGGATTTTTGGATCATACTTGCTGTAAGGGGAAAAAGCATCCGTATCGCAGCCTACCGGTAAGATTTCAATTTTATCACCATTGATCCCATCGCGGATATACATCTCCTTTACCCAATTTGATGTTACCAGTATCAGTGGAAGAGCATTCAAAACCTCCTGGTAGTTTGCAACATAACCATCTGCGACCAGCCAGGGTACCGGCCGTACACCATATCGCATCGGGTGCAGGACCAGTTGTGGTGTATGACCCCAATAACCTATACCGATAACAACATCCGGCTCAAACCAGCGATAGTACCATTCCTTCTCCTGTGCGGATTCGAAATGAACAGCATGGGCATCAACATCTAATTCAAGAAGTCCCCTGTATAGAAGATCTCCCTGTGTTGCAAGTCCTCCGGGCGAAGGGGGATAATCATATAATACCAGTACTTTCATGAGATAAAATTATGTTCATCGGGTTCGAGGATTTACCCCTGCCATGGCGGGGTTCGGGTCGTGCCAAAGCGCCTCCATTACCAAGCCATCTTTTTGCACTATGTGAATTTGAAAATTGCCAGAATGATTCTGCCCGGGGTGTTGTTTCTGCTTCCCAGCTATGTGGTTCAAAACCGTATATTTCAGTAATGATACTATACTTTCTCAGCCATATTCGTCTCGTAAGGTCACGGAAAATTGAAGCGTTTTCGACAGGCCTCGGATAATATTTCCTGTCTCCGTCTTCATAAGCAAATGTCCAGAGTTCATTAGTGAATATTTCATTTAAATGCCAGAGTCTGATGACAGCTTTGCTTATTTCCTCATGCCGGAGGTGTTTTGAGTATTCTCCGGTTGGATTATGTGAAATAATCAGGTCGTATTGTTTCAAAGGTAACAATTCTAAAATGGCCCGGTCAACCACTCCGTCATCCAGAGGCATTTGATCAGGCCCGTCATCAAGATCGCCCATAATCCCTTCTGATTTAAGTACTTTTAATGCCTGGTGGAATTTCGTGGCACGTTCAATATCACTTCCCCTGCAGAGACAAACAATAAAACACTTCCATAAGGGATGGCTCAGTATTGATCCACCTGCCCATAATGTTTCATCATCGGGATGGGCCACGATGACAACCACAGACTTTATATAACTGTTCAGCATACCTTGTATAACGTTTATTTGCAACTCATACCACTTCAACAGGCTTAATCCTGTTTGCTTGCTTCTTCGAGAGCAATTCTATCGCTCACAGGGTTTTGAGCTGTGCCGTTTTCCGCTTTTCGGAATATTTCAACCGATAATCCATATACATCTCTGAAATATTCTTTCAAATCCGAAACATTCATGGATGGGAGGATGTTAATTGTTCCTTCTTTGCCGATAATTCTGCAATCCTGCAACGTTTTACTACTGTGCCTGATCAGTTTTTTTTGAGGGGGTGTCTCCAGGCCTGCTGAGTTTTGCAAAGAATTCAATGTTCAAACCCGGAAACATTTTGCTGAATTCTTCCTGAATTGCAAAGATCTTCCTGTTGTTGTTAATAACGATTTTCATTTTAATTTTTTAACCAATGCAATCACCACCAATTTCGGCGAGTATTAAGAAGATCGAGGATGATCAGAATTACACCAATAATAATCAGAACATGAATTATTGGCGATGTAAGATGAAATGCAAAGAACCCAAATAGCCACAGGACTATAAGGATTAAACCGATGATCAATAATAATCTTGCCATTGCTTTAATTTTTTTAACGTTAACACTCTTTTTAATTGCCAATGAAAAATTATATATAAAGGTACTAAAACGGGGTGTAAAAAATGTTACACAACTTTAGGAAAAAGTTACATGATTCACACATTCGGCTAAAAACTAAACATGAAAAACAATTTTGTAATTTCTGCGGCGATAATATAAACCTCCACTTTCAGCAATATCGGGAGACAGGAAATAGAGGTGAGCGATGTAAACCCAAACAACATTCCCTGCAATGTGAAGGGAAAGATCAAGGTTATAACTGCAATCGAAAATTAGCAATTGACAGACTAAAGTTTTTCAAAAGTTTTTTTATCTTCATACTCTATACTTTTCCATGGTCAATCTTGCCATCAGGTAACTGACGGTTGACTCTGCCCCCTGATTTAGATTTACATGTGTTTCCTCCAACCCGTCATAACAGCCACCGGTACATGGGTTATAAATAATATGATGCAAACGGTTGTTTCCCAAAAACCAATTGAATGCAATATTCAGCTTCTGGCGGTAGTCTTCCTCCTGAAATACATCATAAAATGTACTCAGGGTCATTATAGTATAAGCAACATCAATGGGCTGTTCACCAAAATGCCCTGCTACCTGGCCCTTTTGCAGCCAAAACTTATTGGAAATAACTTCAATACCATTTTCATTAAAGGTTTGTGATAATAAAAAATTAAATGATGCGATGGCGATGTCTTTATAAATTGTTTCTCCTGTCGATAACCAGGCATATAACATGGCCTCAGGCAAGATACTGTTAGCATAAGTAAGATAACTCTCAAACCATTCCCATTTTTCTGTCGATTCATGCCTGTACATCTGAACCAACCTATTAGCGAATGTTTTTAAAAAGTTCAGTTTTTTCGGAGATTTGATTGCACTTTGATAGTAATACAATCCCTTGATAACAAAAGCCATTGCCCGTGTAGAATGCACAAGACCTATATGTTGAATCGATTGCTCAAGAATTGTCCGGGCCTTGTAAATAATTTCTCCAGGTAGATTATCAATCATTGATATCAGGTATCCTAAAGCCCAGACGGCTCTTCCATTTGCATCATCCAGATTTACCTCTTTGTTCTGAATTGTAAATTGGTTATCCGGACCCACATAATTTAAAAAGTCACCGTTAGGTTGAAGACAAAGTTTAATAAAACCAAGATATTTATGTATATAGGATATATCCTCTTCATTTCCAGTCAATTGATAATGAGTACACATAGCTATCAAAGCCCTGGCATTATCATCCAGTGTATAACCGGAACAAATATCGGGTTGGTTGATTTTAGCAAACTGAATTATCCCTGTCTTGGTCGTCATCTGTTTGATGTGGTCCAACTTGATGACTGGAAGGTTATACTTTAAAGTGATCTTGCCAACTGAAAGCCTCTCCAGAAGCATGGCGTGCGCTACTGCAGAATTTTCCCAGGATGTTGATACGATCTTCTGCAGGGTATTTGAACTTATGTTCCTTCGTAATGAGTCGTTGTTGAGTAATCGGAGAACACCTTCGACCAATTGTTCTGTATTGCGAAAATCAAAGATAATACCCGTATCCTCCGTCAGGAACTCCCTGGCATGAGGAATGGGTGTGGAAATGATGGGGCAGGCACAACTCATAGCATATGCAAAAGTCCCGCTTACGGCCTGGTTGGGATCATTGGTTGTGAATAGATAGATATCAGTAAGTTGAAGATATTCGAGCAGATCGGGCAACGGTAGGAATTCATTTATAAATTTCACATGATTTGACAGTGAATATTCTACTACTTTTTGTTCCAGCATTTCCCGGTATTTTTCTCCTTCGTTTTTTATAACCTCAGGATGAGTCTTTCCAATGACCAGAAATATAACTTCAGGTATCTGATTGACAATAGCAGGTAAGGCTTCAAGGGTTGTTTCAATACTTTTCCCTGAACTTAGCAGTCCAAATGTTGTAAGCACTTTTCGTCCTTGCAGTCCATATTTCAGTTTTAAAAATTTCTTACTTAAATGTGGAACCAAATGGGTGCCATGAGCAATCACAGAGATTTTTTCCTCTGGCAAACTATAATCAATCGTTAAAATTCCGGCCGAATTTTGAGTCATTACAACAATGGACTTACAAACAGCCGCAATCTCCCTTACTTTTAATTTTAACACTTCATCAGGATGTGGCAACACGGTGTGAAAAACTATGACAACCGGCTTCGAAAGTTCATATAAAAATCTTAAAAATGCTCGTTCCTGTTGCCTGTAAAAGCCGAATTCATGCTGGATCAGAACGATTCTTATATCAGGATTCTTGTTAATTTCTGATGCCAACTTTTTATATTCTGAAGCCATCGAAGTATTAATAATATATTTTACTTCATTTGGATAAGAATAATTTGCATCTCCCGATTCCAGGGCACAAACTTTTATCGATAAGGAATTGCTGAATTTATTATTCAACGCCTTGATCAGATCCTGAGAATAGGTTGCTATACCACATTCTCTGGGAGGATAAGAAGTAATAAACAGGATTTCAGCAAGGCTATTCTTTTTATCAGGATCCGTTTTCTTTTCACCTGTAGTAAGAAGGATTTCCTTTCGAATAATATATTCAATATCTGAATACTCCTTGTGACAAATGATATCCTCATAGTATTCATGAGAAACTAATTTATATTGCATCTCTGTTAGTATAAGTCAATAACTCTGCCAATAAAGTAGGTAAACTCACAGTTGCACAGGCAATATGTGTATCTGCCGCACCATAATAGATAAACAGTGTATTTCCAAACAAGGCCGTTCCTGTAGGAAAGACAACATTATTTACCTCACCTTGTAATTCCCATTCGTATTCAGGTGAGAATAATGCTTTGGGAAGCCTTGCCAGCTCTTTGGAAGGATCGTTCAAATCCAGTAATGCTGCACACGCTGAATAAACAAGGCCTTTGTCAGTTTCTTCAACACCATGATAAATCAGAAGCCATCCGTTTTCTGTTTCAATCGGTGGACAGCCGCTTCCAATATAGCTTGACTCGTGTGCATATAAAGGGTCTAGCACGATATGGTTCTGGAGATCGAGAAAGTAGGCTTTCCAAAATTCTTTGGTAAGGTCCTTTAAGCTGTCTATGCAAACAATCTGAATACCAGGCCTTATCCTGTGCAGGAACACCAATTTCCCATTAATTTTCCTGGGAAAGAAAATCACATTTTTGTCCCATAACATTATTTTCTTTTCAGGATCTGCTTCCTGGTAATAAAACTTATGGTTGTGATAATAATTCTCATTGATTTTTCCGGCCGATTCAGCAAAGAATACGAATTCTGCGTATGTAATGGGAGGAACAATAAGCCCTTGCTTTACAAAATTTTCCAAATCTGTTGAAGTTGCCAAAGCTCCGCGGGCATTTACACCATCGTAACCGGTATAGGTCAGATAATAGATGTCATCAATTTTAACTATCCGGGCATCCTCTATGCCCTGCGATTCATATTCAAATTCAGGAACCATGAAGGGTTTATTCCATCGCTCCGCAACTGTTAACGGGCCATCCAGCCTGCAATAGCCAATGCTCGAATGATTGCCCTTTCGTACTGCCCGGTAGAAGAGATGAACGCTGTCGCCTTTCCGTATGACTGCAGGATTCAGAACGCCTTCGTTTTCAAATTCAAAGTCTGTTTTATTAAGTATTATACCTTCTTTCTTAACCTCTGTCATATCAGTTTTTTTTCACCTTTTTTAGAATCGGTTTGATGGTCAATATCGGATGCTCAGTGTCACCTAATAAAAATCCCCATGCTTTTAAGGGTTCAATATGATCGAAAATGAGTTTTACAATTGCAAGGAGAGGTAAAGAAAGAAACATACCCGGGATGCCCCATAAAGCATTTCCCGCAAGTACTACAATTATCGCAAACAGCATATTGATTTTTACTTTTGAGGCTACTATCTTGGGAAAAATGTAGTGATTGTCTATCAGTTGAATGAAATAATAGATACCTAAAACGTATAAGGCATACATGGGAGTTGATTTTGTAGCTATGGCTATCATCATAGGTAAGGCAACGGCCACAATGCCGCCGATATACGGAATGACATTGAGCAGAGCACCTATTATTCCAAGCAGTACGGCGTAATCAATGCCAAGTATTAACAAACCAACGGAATCCATTATAGCTATTATGATCGCTTCAATAATCAATCCAATAAGATACCGTTGAATAACTGTTTTGGTCTGCTTAATCATTTCGCCAATCTGGTCTTGGTCATTTTTGACAAAGAGCCTTCGAATAAATTCGAGGATAAGGGGTTGATAATAAAGCATCAGGAAGATATAAACAGGAACCAAAAACAAAATAACAAGTCCGCTACCAACTGAAATAAGAGTATGCCCGATGGCAGCGCTGCTGGTGTTGATGATTTCAGTCTTGGTGTTAGCTAACCAATCATTGATCTTTTGTGCGTCAATATTGAAATAACCTGCAGCCCAGGTAATACTTTGATTCATTATCAAAGTAAATTTCTCTACCAATACGGGCCATGATTCGTAAAACCGGGCTGCCTGGGAAAATAAAAGTCCGAAAAAAGCAGCAAGAACTATCATCGTCAGGAACAGGGTAATGCAAATAGCAAAAAGCCTGTTAATTTTTCTCCTCATGAAAAAATTTACAACCGGATGGAGTATGATGGCGATGATGGTTGCGAAAACAATTGGCACAATAATACTCCTGGCAATATATAATACCATGAACAAGGCAATTAACCCGATGAGAATGGAAATTGCCTTTGTGTAAACCGGTAGTTTCAGTTCATTTCCTATCATGTCCTTTTAGAATTCCTTTCTTTTTTCCGGCTATGTTGTCTCCATGTGGCTGGATCAAATAAGAAGTTGATTTTACAGGATTTTTCTTCCCTGTATTATCCTGAATAATATTGCAATAATCGCAATAACAAGGAGAATATGTATGAGGCCGCCGGCACCAAATCCGATAAACCCTATTGCCCATCCGATAATCAATATAATGGCTATAATATAAAGTAGGTTTCCCATGACTGTATGTTTAAATTATTTATGATTTCAAATCGTTTATTCTATTTCCTGACAAACTGGCTAAGATGAATTTTGTTTTACTTTCTTTTAACCACAAAAGCTTTGAAAGCACTCCCAAGGTTATCCATATCGTGTTTAAATTTAAACCTGAAAGCATCCCAATTATCTTTACTGTCTTCCTTAAATTGTTCCAACCTGGATTTCATATCTCTGTTTTGCTGTTCTAACTCAGCCAGTCTCTGTTCATTTCTGGCCCTGGACTCCTTATCCTCCTTTGCTATTTTCGCTCTGAATTCAGCAATGCTTTTTTCATTCGCGGCGATTCTTTCTGATTCATCTTTTCTGAATTGCTGTATAGAATCTTTTATAGCCTGGCTTAGTTCTTGTTGAGCTGCTACAACTTTATCCTTAGCATCCCGAACATTTTGCTGTGCATTATCTACTTTTGTGCCCGACGATTGACATCCGGTTAACATTGCTGCAGCCATAACCGTTGTTATGGCGAGATAAAAAATTGATTTTTTCATTGATTTCATTTTTGAGATTGTGAATGAATTTTCACCTTACAAAGGTCAGCTCATTGCTTTCGTAAATCGTTACATAACTAAATGTATAAGTTACATCATTCACACATTTGGATAAACTGATTTGAAAAATACTTCTAAAGTTATTCGTATCCGCTTTTAATAATTGTAGAAATCATCTTGAATCTTTCGTTGGCCTTTACTGTATTTGCTGCATGTGCCGGGATGATAATTGATTGTCCTGTCTCCAGGAAATTCGATACTCCATCAATCAAAATCTCAGCCTTGCCGTCGATGATCTGGACAAAGGTGTCGAATGGGATTATTTTTTCATTCATCGCTTCACCTGAATCGACTGATACCGCAGTTACGTTACCAGATGTTTTCTTTATAATTGTTTTGATAACCACGGAATTTGGGATGTATTCAATGATCTCTACAATTATAAACGCTTTTGCTTTATCTACTTCTGTGGTATCCATAATTAAACAATCTTAAAATAAGAACTCCTAAAAAGTCTTAAACGACGGGTTTAATTTTCCATTTTTATTACTCGACTTTGAAAGACAAAAGTAAAATGGAAATTACACTACAAAGGTGCATTTGAAAAAGTGTAGAACCGTTACATAACTTTGCAAATAAGTTACATCATTCACATATTTTCCAAAGTCTGGCGTCTTTTGTGCTTTAGACTTTTGAAGTGTGAAGGGGTAAGACCGGTCATCTTTTTAAATTGGTTTGATAAATGAGCTACACTGCTGTAATGCAATCTGTAAGCAATTTCGGTCAGATTGAGCTCATCATAAACGAGGAGTTCTTTTACCTTTTCTATTTTGTGTGCTAAATAAAATTGTTCAATAGTAGTTCCTTTGACTTCTGAAAAAAGATTGGCAAGGTAGGTGTAATTG
>JBEKQA010000110.1:0-10996 GCA_049520195.1 Bacteroidales bacterium | reverse complement strand
GCAACGGCTTTGCGATGTTAACTGGATGAAATATAATGTTGATTTCATCGGAGAGCTTTATTTGGGGCATTTGCGTTACGGTACTTTCGGTAAAAATTCCATGTTGAATATTCACCCTTTCTTACGTGAAAACAATTGGATGACTAAGAACCTGGTACTGGCTGGTAATTTTAATCTGACAAATGTTGACGAGCTCTTTGAGAAGCTTATCGATCTGGGACAATATCCGGTTGAAACATCAGATACAATCACAATCCTGGAAAAGATTGGTCATTTTCTGGATGCAGAGAATGAATCTCTTTACCGAAAATTCAAGAAGCAGGGTTTTCCGAAAAGAGAAATAACAAAAGAGATCGCTAAACAGCTTAACATTCAGCGGATTTTAAAGAATTCCGCCGAATATTGGGATGGCGGGTATGTTATCGCGGGTTTGCTTGGACATGGTGATGCCTTTGTAATGCGTGATCCCAATGGCATCAGGCCGGCATTTTATTATCACGATGATGAAGTTGCAATTGCAACTTCTGAACGACCTGTCATTCAGACAACTTTTAATGTTCCCTATGAATCTGTCAAGGAATTAAAACCCGGGTATGCCCTGATAGTTAAAAAAGACGGATCGGTTTCTGAAAAACAATTCCGCAAGCCACTTGAAAAGAGGGCTTGTTCATTCGAACGGATCTATTTTTCCCGTGGCTCAGATAAAGATATCTACCGGGAAAGGAAAAAACTTGGGAACTTCCTTGCACCTTCTATTCTGAAGGCAATCGATTATGACTTGGCTAATACTGTTTTCTCATACATTCCCAATACTGCAATAGATGCATATTATGGACTTATAGAAGAAATCAATCTTTTCTGCAACACCATCAAAAAAGACCGCATACTTCAATCCAGAGGAAAACTTACTTCCATAGAACTCGATGACATACTTTCTTTAGCCCCGAGAGCTGAAAAGGTTGCCGTTAAGGACATGAAGCTCAGGACATTTATCGCCCAGGATTCGCAGCGTGACGACTTGGCTGCTCATGTATATGATATTACATACGGTAGTATCCGCAAAGGGAAAGATAATCTTGTAGTGCTTGATGATTCAATTGTCAGAGGCACAACACTGAAACAAAGTATAATCCGCATTCTTGACAGGCTGGAACCAAAAAAGATCATCATAGCATCTTCTGCTCCCCAGATCCGTTATCCTGATTGTTACGGAATCGACATGGCGAAACTCTCCGATTTTATTGCCTTTAAAGCTGCGATTGAATTGTTAAAAGAATCCCATCAGGAAAATATTATTAACGAAGTTTACAATAAATCTAAAGCACAAGAACAATTACCCAAGGAACAGATTCAAAATTTCGTAAAGGAAGTATATAAACCCTTTACTGCTGTCAGAATCTCTGAGAAAGTATCTGAACTCCTTACTCCTCCTTCTATTAAAGCTAAGGTTGAGATTATTTACCAGACAATTGAAGATCTTCATTCAGCTTGTCCAAAGCACACAGGTGACTGGTATTTCACAGGTGATTATCCTACCCCGGGGGGAAATAAGGTGGTGAATAAATCTTTTATAAACTATATAGAAGGTAAAAACATAAGGGCATATTAAAATAAAAGGATCTGGTAAAATCTTGATTCCACAGGTTAGATGGATCTTTTGCTATTTTATTTCTTAAATGTACCCTTTATCCTTTCTGTAATTTCAGCAAATTCTTCTGGAGAAAGTTTAAGCTTCGGCTTCTTGAAATCTATGTCATAGATCGTCTTTAGAGGAACCAAGTGGATATGAGCATGCCTGACTTCAAGTCCGATGACTGCAATACCAATCCTTTCACAAGGAATAACCTTTCTCATAGCGATGGCGACATTCTTGGCAAATAAAAACAAGCCCTTATATTCTTCATCATCAATATCGAAGATATAATCTGTTTCTCTTTTGGGGATAACCAGGGTATGACCTTCTGCTAGGGGATTGATATCAAGGAATGCATAATAATTTTCATCCTCAGCTATTTTATAAGAAGGAATCTCTCCATTTATGATCCGTGTAAAAATGCTTGCCATAGGTGTTAAATTTTTCTTGAAATTTCTATGATCTCAAAGGCTACTGTACCCGCCGGAACTGTAATTTCGACTTTATCTCCAATGCTCTTCCCCAAAAGCCCCTTAGCTATTGGCGAATTTACGGAAATCTTACCCAGTTTTACATTAGCTTCATTTTCAGGTACTAATGTATATATGACAATGCTGTTATTTTGAGTGTTTTTTAATTTTACCGTTGTAAATATTAGAATCTTTGAACTATCCAATCTGGATTCATCCAGCAGACGAGCATTGCTGATAACATCCTGCAGCTTGCTGATCTTCAGTTCAAGCATTGATTGTGCCTCTTTTGCCGCAGCATATTCTGCATTTTCGGAAAGATCACCTTTATCTCTTGCCTCAGCAATTTGTTTTGAAATTGAGGGGCGATCTACGGCTATAAGGTGTTGTAGCTCCTCCTGGAGCTTAGCTAAACCTTCCTGTGTATAATACTTGATCTCAGCCATTTGTAAATGTTTTCACCGACCAGATAATAAGGCAAAAGACCCTTTTCAAGGGTCCTTATGCCATACAAAAATAATAATAATCAGTACTAAATGAAGTTAAGGTAGTTTCTAAAAATTAAGTTTTAATCCGATACAATGAGTACCTGCATACGGATTGGTCGTTCTGTAAGAATAATCAATACCAATGCCGGTTCCCTTTTCTTTGTTAAATGGAACATCAACAGAGAATCCTGCACTTAGCCCTGTATAAACTGTACCCCTGGAGGCAACATCAGAATTAAAGATTCCACTCTGGTAAGTATACCCTGTTCTTATAGCAAAATAAGGTTTTAAAGCATATTCGAGACCCAACGTGAATTGATCTTCTGTAAAAGAGTTGGAAGTAAAGTTCCCTGCGAGTGTGATACGATGCATTTCTCCGATAAGAAAGTCATAGGATGCCCCAATTCTTAATGCAGTTGGCATTTCAAATGGTGCTGACCGTGTTTCGACAGTAAAAAGGTCATTATCGTTTCCATGAGTAGGAATGATACCACGGAATGAAAGCCCATCTCCTGTGAATTTCATTGTAGGACCAATATTCTTTAGGGCAACTCCGAATTTAATCTGGTCTTTGTCACCTGTAATATATTGAACTCCAGCATCAATTGCAATCCCTGTTGCGCTTGCATCTGTAATCGACTCAGAAATTACTTTAACATTCAATCCGCCATAGATACTGTTTGAAAAGGCTTTTGCATAAGCCAGATTGATGTTTAAATAATTCGGGTTATACGTACCCAATTGTCCTTCAGGTGAATTCGTTGTGGTTATATTTATTTCCCCAAAATTCATAGACATGATATCGAGGCTTAATACTCCTTTATTCTGTCCCAGTTTCTGAGAAAATCCAAAATTCATGATTTTGACATCAGATCCTTGCAGCCAGTCAGTATAGGAAAAAATTATTTCCGTTCCTTTGGTAGCAGCGGTACCGGCAATATTTGTATACATGGCTTCAAGCCCATAGGCATTGGCTGTACCAACACTTCCCCAACCTGAGCTCTTTGCAAATGGATCGATGAGCAACTCAGCTGCTCCTGCCTGACCTGAGCGGTCCTTATTACCAGCAGAAACTTTATCCATAGGGAGGACCATCAATCCTGCTAAGAATATTGCGAATAAGAGACAATAAATATTTTTCATATACTCAATTTTTATTTATCTAAAGATACTTTTCTGTATACATTTAAAGGAACTATTAATACGAATTCAAGTCTACAGGACGTAATATTCCAAACCATTTCACTGTCCTTTCACCAATTCCATCAGCCTTTACATGGATAAGATACATTCCACCTGAAATTGGAACACCCGCAAAGTTTTTAAGGTCCCAATCGATGGATGTCTGGGCGTCGGTATTTATACCAGCAGTTGATCCTCTTGGCTCAATTATTCCGGAATTATCTACAACAAACTGCCTTATCATTATACCACTCATATCAAAGATCGTTATAGTACATTTAAGTGGCAGGTTAACGATTTTTATCCGGTTGTCCAATTGGTTATGTTCATAATCATCATATCCGTAATAAGGATTGGGAACTACATTGATCAGGTCAAGATCGCTTGCCTCTTTCGAAGCATTCTGAACAGAGGTCGCTATCGTTGCAGTATTGAACGAATATTCCGGCCAGCAATTATTCTCAGCGGTATCCGAGTAAGCCAAAGGTAAGCTCCCTGCAAAATACCGGTTGTACGGCTTTGATATTCTGATCTTTATTGTTACTTCATTACTCAGCCATTGCTTCCCGTCTATAGACAAAGGCATACCTACATACATACATGATCCAAACCCTGTTGGTTGCCATATATTCTTTGGGCTCTTATTAATGTGTGTTATAAAATATGCATCACCGTCATAGGCAGGGAAATCCAACGATATCCCTGAAATAGTAGTACGATTTGATCCCATAATATAAACGTAGTGCATACCTCCAAAAACAGGAGTATTGCTTGCATCATATAACCGGCTTGTTGGATTCCATAACATATCCCGGCCATTATCGGCAACAAGCCATGAATTTTCACCAAACATAATATTCAGCCTCTCACCTGTTTCGAGATTAATAGCATATCCCGGGAACCATCCCATCCCGGTAGGATTGATAAAATTCGACCTGTGGAAGTCGTCTCCTGTAGTAACTCCGGTATCTCCATCCACATTGACAGATTTATGTCTTCTGAGTGAGAATTTCGGAGCTCCACCTTCTGATAATTTTACATCAGGACACATTTCAAGAACTGCAGCACGTGTCCAATTATGATAATCAGGAGTGATAACAATATTTACTGAGGCCAAATGGTCCATCGTACTCCTGGTTTTTGATAAATCTGAAATAGCAGATGCAACATCAGGTAAGCCCCCTATGTTCTCATCCTCACTGACGGTAAGACAATAAGGTGACCAGGTTCCACCTTGGATCTTTGCATAATCCTGGTTTGGATCCCATGGTTGATTTGCTGGCATATTCCAGTCAGCAAAAGAAGAATTTGCACCTTTGTAGGTTCCTGAACGTATCCAGTTCTGCGGACTGTCAGGAACATCATTATCGGCCACACCACCCAACCACATCTTTGTGCTGTCAGCATAAATTGCTGCAGGAGCAGAAAGCAAACCATTGCTTGTATAATGGGTCCCATTCTTTAAAGTGTCATTGGCATAAGGAACCTGGTTGATAGTTAAAGCCAGACCTATATTAAGGAACAAAGATTCGTATGGATAGATAGTCGTGGTATCAGATTTGTAAGTAACTCCATTAGTCTCATCATACATTTTCCAATGTCCGAATTTGATTTTTGCATCCATGAACGGAGAATTTGAGGGCCCCGCAACCATGGAATCAAATTTTATAATGAACTTACCGGATACCACGTTT
Organism: Bacteroidales bacterium; assembly: GCA_049520195.1. Lineage (GTDB taxonomy): Bacteria > Bacteroidota > Bacteroidia > Bacteroidales > FEN-979 > FEN-979. The sequence continues at coordinate 5,529 of JBEKQA010000110.1, read as the reverse complement.
AGCGGATCAACAACTTTAACATTCAGAGGCCCTTGCGAAACCAGGTACTCCGGATGGTAGGAAATCGGATAATCAGGTGATCCGTAAATATTGGTGACAGAATCAGCAATTGGTTTGGCAAGGATCTCAGCAATGGTCTTATCGGAGAATTCGATAGTCATTCCACCGTTGCCTTGTCCCTGGATTCGTGTGATCACAGGTCCATCACCAACCGTTGAATTCATAATACTACCGATAGGAATATGGGGAATGGCTGTATACAATTGAATATTATTACGTCCTTGCAGGTAAGGTGTGGCCTGTCCCTTGTCAATTGAATCCGGTTGATAAGCTTTATATTGGTTATAGCCGTAAGCAACAGCCATATAATAGTATTGTTTATGATTTATTAGTGCAGTTGATGTTGTCAATGGGAATTGATCTGTTGTGATGACAAAAGAATGTTGAATTCCTTTGTCGGCACCGGTTACCATTACCTGGCCTGAATTCCCGTTAAGATCTGCATCAAATGTCCAGTTTACAAGTTTTGACACTCCGTTCTGAACATCACATTGTGCTACCAGGCGCGCTTTAGTATTATCATACAAACCTGAAGCATCTACGGTTGCATCTTTTAACTGAAAGATCTGATATCCTTCGAAATGATAAATTGAATCGTTTCTTTTATTGTGCGGAACACTATCAGGGTTAGGAATGTTCGGATCATATTCGGAATACTTTTCCTCATAATTATTTCCGGCATCATTGAATTTCCTGTTTGAAATATAGATGATCAACTGTTTATCCATCTCCTGGATTGTCAGATCAGGTGCATCAGGCCCATTCAGAACTGCAAAACAGTTATCAAATAATTTCTGGCATTTATCGTCAACAATTTTAAGTAATTCAACAGATTCCCATGGAGTACCTGCAGCCCTTGCCCATGGAATACCCACTGTAATATAATTACATGCACCGGGACGTAAAGTAAATGGACCGGCTGATTGCATGAACCTGCGGTCATATGGAGCATTGTTAGCCGTGACTTCTGTCCATAACTTTGGACTTTGGGGTACTCCATTCGTTCCCCAGTCGCAGACATCTGATAATTCAGGGAACATAAAATCACAAACACTGCCGTAACTTGACGGAGGATGGGCATTGCCTCCATATGTCATAGGTTGGCCATCTTTCCAAATTCCTCTTAAGAAATTGTAATATTGAGGTGCATAAAGTGGATCGGTCATATAATCAGGTACAACACCAGTGTTATTATGATATACAAACCTTCTCATACCGTACCGCTCATTGTCTATGATACTATCACCAAAGTTGACTCCGTTGATGGCTTCAGCCCTAACAATAACAGTTGCAGTATCTTGATTATTGGGTCCGAAAGCCATCCTTTGGGTAGTTCCATCCTCTCCCACAATACTGCAGTCTCCGTGAAATGAAGGGCCTTTCAGCGAGTTTCCATTAAAAGAAGGGTTATCACATCCATCAGGATCAAGATAGGGACCCTGGAAAAAGTCCACACCCACTGCCGGAGGATGAGCACCATAAGCTTGTGGCTGCCCACTGCCATCTTCAGGGTTTCCATTGTAGCAATATCCCAAACCACGCCCAACATCGCAGCCAACATAGTCATCAAAAGCATACCCAAGGTCCGGGTCGACCCACTGACTGAAATATGTATTCGTAAGCGTATAAGTAGAACGGTTTATAAGCTCATAACTATAAAAGGTCATATTATTGATCTCATCGTTGGTAGAAAAGGCAAAGTACTGTGCCCTGACCTCCATCCCAATAGGATCACCCTGTGTTTCAGAATGTACATTTCCCTTATCATTATACACGCTCCAGAGTGTCTGGTCGCCTTTTAAAACCTGGTCAACCAGGATGCCAAGGGTATCATCAGGACCCCCATTTGCAATCCTGCCTCGTCTGATCTTTTCTCCGGGTTTAAGGAACCTTGGACAAAGAGAATTGGCAAAATCATAGTAAGGATAGTCTCCATCCTGCGGATTATAGATTCCGTCATTGTTATTATCATAAAAAGGAGCTAGATAATAAGAATATCCATCGGCTCTGTCACCTTTTGCAGGGTAATTCAGGATGTCCGGAGGTATAACATAATCAGGAAAAGCAGATTTATTATCGTACCAGGCGATGAATTCTTCAACTTCAGCCCGGGTAACTTCAAACAATTTGTCATATTTCGCGCATGTAATGTCATCAACACTAGCCGTCCCGTCAATTTTTAAAGGACCGGGATAAAAGTCATTCTTTGTATGTGGATTCCCATTCGAAGGCCCTTGTCCATAACGGTAAGCAGCAAGCTTGAGGTTGTTATTCAAATCAATACCACCGATCCAGAGTGAAAATGAAAACATCGAAGTTTTCCCCGATCCTTTTGGAACTTCATATTCGGCAATTTCCAGGAACCACCCGTTCCCATATGAATAACAAAGTGTCCTGACATTGTTTATATCAAGATATTTGTAATTGGATCCCGCAGCACAACCAGCTGCCGTTTGTTTTATAATCTCGTCATCTTTTTTACCCGACACTGGATTATTCTCCGCATATGTTATTTCAAAGAACAAAATGAAGCCGAGAGAAAGCAATAAGAATCGAAACATATTTTTCATGGGTACTGAATTTATACTATTTCCTGAAATATTTTTTATCATTCTTGGCGATTCGCCTTGATTTTTTAGAAATTAAACATAAGACCTAAACGGGTCTGTCTCGGTGAACTATAGTTATATGGCTTGTTGATATATACAGTATAAAGATCCCTGTATGCTGTCGGACTAACCTGCTGATTTATCTGACTCTGATATTCAGCAGCTGAAAGATAACCATCATCTTTTGGAGAACCAGTTGCAGGGTAAACGCCAACTACATTCATGGTATTCAAAAGGTTAAGGACTTCAATGTAAACATCGATTGAAGCAGATTTTTTCTTCTTACCACCCATTGTCAATTCAAATTCCTTATCTACCTTAAGATTGAGAAGAAATTGCCAGGGTAAACGGGAACCATTGATGGAGCCGAGGATTGGACCCATACCACCATATTGTATCACTTGTGAAGACCGTGTATAGGGAGTACCGGAACCCCCTGTTAAAGTCAGGTTTGCCCCAAGGTTCGAGAAAATCTGAACAGGAGATTTCCCTTTCTTTTTGCGGTTTATTACGGGGCCGTTATAATCTTTACCTATTCCCCAGCGATAGTCGAATTCGGCATTGAATGCATGACGGCGGTCAAAGTCTAATGGGTTGGTTGTACGAAGGTTCGGTTGATCAGACCGGATAATGGTTGCAGCAGCATCAGCATTTGATCCGGTTCCATCGGCAAACTGTAAAGTATAACTGAATCTGACCCTTGCATTTCCCGTTCTTCTCAGGTCATATGACACTGTGAGTCCTTTAACCGTTCCAAAGTCAATGTTTGAATAGGAATAATAGGTCTTTGGCCATGCGCCGCTGAGGCGGAATTGCTCGATCTGATCCTGCATGTCACGATAAAACATGGAAAGTTTTAAGGAAGATGCGTTGTTTATCTTTTGCTGGAACCCCAATTCATAATCGATAGTTTTTTCAGGCTTCAGGTTTGGGTTTGTAATAGTTCCTCCGGATGATCCGGTTACATTGATAAAGTAATAAGCTACCGGATTTAATTGATCATAAGAACTTAAAGGTCTTTGTGTGAGTATATCATAATGTGCATAAAACAAAGCGTCATCAGAAATAGGAAAGGAGAAAGAGATACGAGGCATATAATTCACCTGGGGGTTATACTGGGTGAACACATTTGTGCTCATGGTCGTATTCGAAGCGTTCTCAAGATAAGGCTTTACTCCGGTGGGGTCAACAATAGTGGGACTCGTAACCGGTGCACCGGTTTTATCATACCACTGGTTTCCGCTACGGTATCCTGTTATGGTTGTAGGGTTTGCAGGATCATCTACATAAACCACAAAATTACTACCCATGCTGCTTGGAATATTAGTCCAGACATGGGGATCAAGTTCTCCAACTGTCTTGGCCGGGAAGAACAGATACGGATCCTTCAGCACCATCTCGTTTGCATCAAACCGGTCAACCCGTAAACCTATATTGAAAATCAAATCTTTAAAAGCAAATTTATCCTGGATATAACCTGCCATATAAATAGGCTGGAAAGCTGCCACTTCACGTGTATAATTACCATTTGCATCGGTAGCATTGAAGAAATCATCAAGGGTTGGCTGATGCGTCAGTTTCTTTCCTGTATAATCATAACCGGCATAACTCACAAGAGGAGAACCTCCTTCAAAAAGTTCATCAGGAGTAAACATGTTAATGTTCAACAGGTTACTGCCCACCTTAACAGTATGCAATTTCTGGTTTTTATCATAGTAATTTATGGTACCAGCATCATAATTGTAAGAATCCAGATCTATGTAATCGGTCCCGTCAACAGGTAACCCCAGTTTTTGTCTGAGGTTTATATCAAAGTTCTTCTGTAGAGTTGAAGAATATTTCCTGTAATAATTAATAGTATCCATGAATACCCCATCACGGTAAACGAGCTGTGGGTTTGAAAGATCCAGTTCATTGATTTGTGAATTGGTTTCCAAACGCATCAACGACCACATATCTGCGCCATCGGCACCGTATGAGCTTATCTTCCTTTGCTGGTACTGCAAACCAAGCTGAATTTCATGATGTCCGAAGTCACCGGCAAATGAAGCCTGGACATTCAATTGATCAGCTTCACTGTAAGTGAATGACCATGGAGATGTACCGACTCCTCTTGTTCCAACATTGGCCCACATACCATAGATACTTTGTGGTTGAGTACCATTGATAAGTCCATTGTTACCTACAATATCATCAGTACTGAGGTAATAACCGGTTCCATCTGCACCTACTTTTGGCAGAATTTTATAATATTCATCAACCCATGCAACCGATTCCGGGTTGTAGTAATTTGCAGTGAAAATAACGCCGGTATCCCTTACACCATTTTGAAGGTGCGCTGTCTTCCCGCTTATAGAATCTTTCTGCAAACCACTGGTATAGGCACGAACTGAATGAGTAGCAAAACTTCCTATATAACCATATTTAAAAAGATCTTCTTTAAGATCTGCATCTTCAGATTTTGAATCTGTCCTGGAAAAGTCTGCCCCGATTGAATAGTAAACGTTTTTTACAAAAGATTTACTGTCACTGGCTGTCGGGAACCGCTGGGTGAACCTTCCGTTCACCCTCCAGGTGCTGCTCGTATTATGCGTGTTATACATATAGTCGGCAAGCGATCCATAATAATTGAATCCGTAGTTATCATTATACTGGAGCGTACCCCCGAAAGACATGTTGATGGTTGGAGTCAAACGGAAATCTAGTTTGCCGGATGCATTAATATTATATAACGGAGTATTCTGGGTGGTTATTGATTTCTCCAGATCGCTCGTTGTCAGAAAATCTGCATTAAGCAAAATTGCCTGTCCATTTGAGGATAATCTGATAGGATTGTAGCGAATATTATTCAGAACATCAT
>JBEKQA010000109.1:0-11005 GCA_049520195.1 Bacteroidales bacterium | reverse complement strand
AAGCATCAGGTTATTCGAAAAATGCGGTTATGAGAAGTGTGCCCACTATAAAAGTGTCGGGGAAAAATTCAACAAGATCCTTGATATTGTTTCATTTCAAAAGTTTGTCGATGAATCCTGACCTTATAAGGTAGGTCACAACTACCGCTCTAACTTAAGACAGATCAATATGAAAAGGTCCTGTATCCTGATAATTATATTATTCACCTTCATTGAATCAAAAGAACAATGGATAAAGCAGATATCGGGAATTTTTCATGATCTCTATTCTGTTAGTTTTACAGATCCATCAACAGGTTGGGCAGTTGGCGCTTATGGAACTATAATAAAGACCACGAACGGAGGTATTCTCTGGAGAAAGCAAACCTCAAGTACTGCAAATTCCTTATCCTCTGTCTATTTTACGGATCCGGGTACCGGGTATGCTGTTGGCAATGATGGGACTATATTAAAGACAACAAATGGCGGATCTCTCTGGACTAAACAATCTTCAGGAAATACAAACTCTTTATTTTCAGTTTATTTCCCAAGCAAGGATACCGGATATATCTCTGGCGAAGGTGGGATAATATTAAAGACAACGAATGGAGGAACTCTCTGGACAAGGCTGAATTCAGGAATCAGCAGCACGTTATATTCAGTATATTTTTTAGACGCAAATACAGGATTCGCGGTAGGTAACAGCGGCACCATTATAAAAACGACTAATGGAGGAATTCAATGGAACAGCGAGCTATCAGGAGTTTCCAGCAACTTATTTTCAGTTTGCTTTCCGAATGCAACCACAGCATATATTGTCGGATATAACGGGACAATTCTGAAAACCATCGATGGGGGCGTTCAGTGGGCAAAACAGGCTTCCGGAACGTTAAAGACTTTATATTCTGTCTCTTTTATTGATCAGGACGATGGCTATGCTGTCGGCGATAATGGAACAATACTCACTACCAACAATGGCGGGGTTTTATGGACTAACCAGACCTCGGGAACCGAAAATCCGCTGTATTCAATTTGTATTACCCATCAGCATGCCGGCTATACCGTCGGCTATGATTTTGAGAAAAAGGCAGGAATAGTATTAACGCTAAAGAACCGATGAACATCAAACAATATTCGGCATTAGTTCCAGGGTCGCGTGAAAATTATCTGATGGATTGATATCCTTCCCGTACACCATTCTTTGAGAGCACGATCTGCCAAAGCTGATCTTTACTTGCCCGGAACGATCCGGCACAGGAGAGAAGATAATATTTCCACATTCTGTAAAATCTCTCGTCATACTTCGATTTCAGGTTAGGCCAGGACTGTTGGAAATTTTCATACCAGGCCATAAGCGTTTTGTCGTAGTAATGACCAAAACTATGCCAGTCCTCCATTACGAATAAGTTCTCAAAAGAATCTCCAAGCTGTTTGATAGAAGGCAGCATAGAATTCGGGAAAATATATCTGTCAACCCAGGGATCGGTCAAAAGTACAGATTTGTTACTCCCGATGGTATGAAGCAAAAATAGTCCGTTTTCCCTGAGTGCGCGATGAACTGTTTTCATAAAAGTCCTGAAATTCTTATATCCCACATGCTCGATCATTCCGACAGAAACGATCCTGTCAAACAAATTTCCGGCTCCCAGTAACGCTTCCGCATCCAGCTCTCTGTAATCCTGTAACAGAATCTTAACTCTCAATCCTTTACATTGTTCATTTCCTAGCAGGACCTGCTCTTTTGAGACTGTTATCCCGTATACATCAACTTCATAATTTTCTGCTGCATATTTACAAAAACCTCCCCAGCCACAACCAATATCCAGGACTTTCATTCCGGGTTTTAAATAGAGCTTTTTGCAAATCAGATCAAGCTTGGCAAGCTGTGCATCATCAAGATTCTGAGCCTCTTTCCAATAACCGCATGAATACATCATTCTTTTATCAAGCATTCCCCGGAACAGGTCATTTCCCAGATCATAATGTCTTTCCCCTATTTCAAATGCTTTTGATCTTCTGCAGGCGTTAAAAACAACCGCTGCCAGAAAATCAGGAAATACTCTCCAGCTTTTCACCTTCTCGTCAAGTTCAGCAGCAAGAATATGGTAAAAAAAATCATCAAGCTTTTTAACTTCCCACCAGCCATCCATGTATGATTCTCCCAGTCCCATTGACCCTGTTTGCATAACTCGTTTATATAAACCAGGATTATGTACCTGCAGATCTGCCTCACCGGGTTCATTTATCTCTATCCCTGCTGAGCGAAGAAGAGATTTGATTGTTTCCTCAATATGACGCATAGTTCTTTCAATAAATAACGAGGTTAAACATCATTCTTCCAAAATAACTTTTTAATCACCACTACATCACACAAATATAATAAAATTTTGTGTCTTTTTCAACCTCCGGACGCTTTGGTTCATACTTAGGATCAGTGTTTTAATTATTTCTATCTACAGCTTATTCAAACCATTTATATTATCTTAGCCTGGCATTTGGAATAATCAAGATCTTAAGATGACCGTATAAAGATTATTCTGAAATGTGTTATTGTAAAAGCTGCTCAAACAATTAATTGATACTATGAAAGGGTACAGAATTTTCTTTTTAGCCGGAATAGCCGCATTGACCGGATGTAATCATCCGGAAACGCAATATTCCGAATTTGCAACCGTCAGCCAGGTGAAAACAGGAATACCGGTTTCGGTCATGCTGACAAGCTATAGTACAACCTTACTGGCTAATGGCAAGGATCATACACGATTACGTATAGCTGTCACAGATAGTATCAATCGTGAGATAACCCTTGCAATAGATTCAATACGGGTCTTTATTACGGGTGATGGGAAGGTGATAACTGCCGATGGGAAAGACATTGTCACCAGAACCGATACATCCGGGAAGCAATATGCCGCTTGTCAGCTTCATAACGGGATCTGTAATCTTCTTTTCATTGCCGGGACTCATCACGATAAGATAAAAGTTGAAGCAAGATCGGGCAAACTCTGGCCGGGATCGCATGAAATCCATACCCTGCCTGCTGATTTCAGGATGATGAAGCCAAGTCCTGAACAATTACCGGCAACAATAAAGAAGATAGACCGGATGATTGGTGCCGATATTTCTTTTCTTCCACAGATCGAGGACCGGGGAATAAAATTTTCTGACAAGGGAAAAGAAAAAGACGCAATTCAGCTGTTGCGCGACCATGGCTTTAACACTATACGGCTGAGGATTTTTGTGAACCCTGAAAATGAAAATGGATACTCACCCGGCAAAGGTTATTGCGGGCTTCAACAAACGCTGGAGATGGCAAAACGGATAAATAAGGCCGGGATGAAACTCCTGCTCGATTTTCATTACAGTGATTACTGGGCCGATCCCCAGCAGCAAATTAAGCCGCTTGCGTGGGCTAACCTGGATCTTAAAACCCTGAAGGATTCTGTAAAACAATATACCAGCAGGGTTCTCAGGGCCTTTAAAGAACAGGGAACACTGCCTGCTATGGTCCAGATCGGGAATGAGATCAACCACGGCATACTCTGGCCCGAGGGACACATTGGACACCCGGATCAATTAGCAGAATTGCTGATAGCAGGAACTGAAGGAGTGAAAGCGATAGATCCGAATCTCCCGGTAATGATGCATATCGCCCTGGGCGGGCAAAATGATGAAGCCGTTTTCTGGCTGGATAATATGATCGCACGTGGAGTCAGTTTTGATGTTATTGGTCTTTCTTATTACCCACGCTGGCACGGTACCCTCGATGACCTGAAAGCAAATCTGACCGACCTCGCTTACAGGTACCACAAACCACTGATCGTGGTGGAATACTCTGATTTCAAGCGTGAAGTGAATGATATTGTCTTTGATCTGAAGGATGATGTGGGTAAAGGAAGCTGCATCTGGGAACCCCTGGGTAGGGGAAGCAGGCTTTTTGATAAAAAGGAAGCCACTACACCTCTGATCAGCTTGTATGATGAATTAAGGAAGAACTACGTACCTTGAAATTAACGACTATTTTAGCTCATCAAACATCTTCTCAGGGATAGTATTCTTATTCACAAAACAGGAATATCCTGCTTTTTCCATTTCTGTAATTCCATCCATTCCCTTGTTCAGCAAGGGTTCCAACTCCTTTGCTTTATCCAGGTAGCCACGGGCACTATTTTTATCCCCGAGTGTGTAAAAAACTATAGCTAAACCCAAATTAGCATCGAAGTTCTTATTATCTATCTCAAGACATTTCTTAAAATTGGAGACGGCATTTTCATTATCCTTTTTCCCAAAATAAAAATAGCCATTAGCATCATATAAAATGGCTTCCTGCGGGTCTTGTTCTATTCCTTTCTTTATTATCAGAAGCGCAGAATCATATTTATTCTCTTTGCCATAAACGAGAACTAATCCCAGATATCCATCAAGACTATTTGGAGCAAGTCCGATCACCCTGTTGTAATTGGAAATGGCTTTGTCATATTGGTGCAGATCGGAAAACACACTGCCAAGCCCATTATATGCATAAATATAATCAGGATCAGTCCCGATAGCTTTGGAAAAATCGGCAATTGCCTTGTCATATTGTTGGATGTTCCTATACACTATGCCACGACTGTAATATGTATCCGTATCCCGGGGGTCAATTTCTATGGCCCTTGAATAATCAGCAATTGCCGCATCATATTGCTGAAGGTCATCATATGCATTGCCGCGGCTGTAATAGGCAGTCACATAGTTTGGATCAATCTCAATGGCTCTTGAGAAATCAGCTAGCGCACTGTCGTATTGCTGAAGATGGCAAAATACTACACCACGATTATTGTAAGCCCTGGTATATTTCGGATCAATCTCAATGGCTTTTGAGTAATCAGCAATTGCACTGTCGTATTTCTGAAGATTCTTGTATGCAATCCCGCGGTTGTTATAGGCATCAGTATCTTTCGGGTCCATCCCAATCACCCTGGAAAAATCAGAAATTGCATGGTCATATTGCTGAAGGCACTTGTATGCCAGTCCACGATCATTGTAAGCCATTGTAAATCCGGTATCAATTTTAAGCGTCGCAGTGAAATCGGAAATGGCTCTATCATATTGTTGCGAGCCAAAATAAGATGTGCCGCGGCCATACCAGGCATAAGTATATTTCGGATCGAGTTCAATGGCTCTGGAAAAATCGGCAATTGCTTTGCTATATTGCTGAAGTTCATTATTGGCTATTCCACGGATATAGAAGGCATAAGTATCTTTCGGGTTGATTTCGATTGTTTTAGTATAATCAGCAATTGCTTTATCGTACTGATGAAGCTCAAAGTATGAATTACCCCGATTTTTAAAGGTTGCCGGATAAACTCCCATAATCTCAATACTTTTTGTAAAGTATTCAATGGCTTTCCGGTAATCTTTCGCATTTTTTGCCTGCAATCCCCTGTTAAACCATATATCATTCTGAGCCTTAAGTTGAATGCAGCCAGAAGCAATAAGCATTATAAATAAAATCCTAAATCTCATAATGATCAATTAATAGTATCTTTGAGTTAATTCAGTTGTCGTAACCTAAGTGCATTGAGATACACGAAGAAACAACCTAAATAAAATAGATTTATTGCATTTAAATCCTGGACATTTTTACTGTGGTTGTTACCGCATCAAGGTTCATAGGATCTGCATCAAAGAAATAATCGGATCTGCGGTGAAATTCGTTCCTGAAATCACGGGTATGAACCCCAGTGGAAGTTTCACGAATGAACATTTTATTTTAATCTGGTCTAAATATTACAATTTTTTCAGTTCTTTCGTATCTTTGTATCAAGATAATTTTTAATAAAATGAGTTCACCTAATATTCAAGGTGAAGCATCAAAAACCTCCTGGATAAAAATAGTTAGTAGATACAATCATCCCAATCCTCGTAAAAGCTGGTTGCAATTTTCAATTAACCTTATTCTTTATTCCGTCATTTGGTTTTTAATGTACGAAAGCCTTTCACTGTCCTACTGGATCACCTTAGGGCTTTCATTTCCTGCAGCCGGTATGCTGGTGAGATTATTCATCATTTACCATGACTGCAGCCACGGCTCTTTTTTTAAATCCAGAAAATTGAGAGACTTCCTTGGGGTTTTAATAGGTATTCTTACTTTTACCCCTTACTACAGTTGGTCGAAAAGTCACCAAATTCATCATGAAACGGCAGGGAACCTTGATAAACGAGGTATTGGAGATGTCTGGACACTGACCGTGGAAGAGTATAAAAACTGCTCAGCCTGGAAAAAAATTGTTTACAGATTGTATCGGAACCCTGTTACAATGTTCGGAATAGGTACTTTGCTGGTTTTCCTGATCAGTAACAGGTTCACAAGAAAAAGCATGGATAAAAGAGGCAGAATGGGAGTTTATATTACAAATGCCGGTCTTTTAGTGTTCGCCACGGGAATGAGTTTTATCATGGGACTAAAAGCGTTCCTCATCATACAGTTCCCGATTATTTATATTGCCGGGATCATGGGATTCTGGTTATTCTATGTTCAGCATCAGTTTGATCCTTCGTATTGGTCACGAAACGAATCATGGGATTATCAAAAAGTTGCACTGGAAGGAAGTTCATATTACAAACTGCCGCGTATTCTCCAATATTTTACAGGAAACATTGGGTTCCACCACATTCATCACCTCAGCCCAATGATCCCGAATTATAACCTTGCACGATGTCACCACGAAAATGCCATCTTTAATCAAATTCAACCCCTGAAATTCTGGATGGCATTCAAGACTTTGTCATTCAGGTTGTGGAACGAGACCACATGTGAGATGATCAGCTTCAGGAAGTTGAAACTGACCTGATGAGAGTTTTAAAAAAACTAAAAGTACAAAGTGTAAATCTTTACATAATGCACTTTGCACTTCTCTGAAATGAATCAAAAGTACACAAATGTTTCCTGGTGAGTACAGTCTGAAATATTTTCATTCTGGTAACCGATACAATTATTTGTTTTTCACCACCCTATAAAAACTAAGAACCGAACTAATTCCCCATGGAAAGATACGAAGTTAGACCCCCTGATTTTTTATTTCCCATGACCTTGTCCCACCACAACGAAACTATTAATAAGTTTAATATCTGGTTCGATTTAACCTGTTTATACCAGAACCAGTAATTTTTTCCGGATGCGAGAGTTTCGTATTGTTTAAAAAACCTATCGAGATATTCAGGATCTTTCAAGACTTTCGCAAATTCCGATGACCGGATATAGTTATAAATTGATTTCCGTCTTTCTGCATTTTGAAAGAAAATTTCAAGCGGGCAGAATCCTCCTTGTTTTGGTCGCTTAGTTACCGCTTCAGGTAATTTTGGCTTTATCAGTTCTTTGTGAATATATTTCGAGACACTTTTTCCTTTTATAGCATCTTCAACTGTTCCTTTTGCTCGAAGATTTATTGGCAATTGCTGAAGAAAATGATATATATCGAGGTCTATATATGGAAAAGCAAGATTAACTTCGAATTGTTCTGCTAGACGTGATGCTTTAAAGATGATCACCTCATTTACGGAATGTCGTATATGAAGGAAATAATTCCGTTGAAGGAAAAGGTCCTCGTAATTTTTAAAATTGTGCGGAATCTCTTTCAGGTATGGATGTCTAGGAATTTCACTGATGGGAAACATATGTTTTAAATGATAATTGTGCAATCCGAATATTTCAGGTTCCATAACCTTCAGAAACTTTTGATTCTGGTAATGGATCCTGAAAGCAAGATTATCGTGATCAAACCAGCTTACATCACTCAGTGAATCGAGCAAGTTCGAAAAAGGCGTTAATCCATATTTCCGCATACGATAATGCCAGGCAGTTTCGCGAATGCCAGCGCCAAAATACTGGTCGTTTCCATCTCCACCAATCGTTACAGGTAGGTTTTCATTACCTATTATCTTCATGACCGAATAGTTCAACATGAATCCTGATTCTGAAAATGGGTCTCCCATATAATCTATTATGTCAGGTAAAAATTCAATCTCGCTCCCATCCATGTAATATTCGTGATGTTCTGAATTAAACTTTTCGGCCGTCATCTTAGCATAGGGAAGTTCTGAAGTAGGATTATCTTTAAATCCAATAGAGAAAGTTTTGATTTTGCCTGTGAATATTTCCCTGAGTATGGCAACGTTGCCACCGGAATCATAACCACTACTAAGTAAGGCACCCACTTCTTCTGCATTTCCTATGCGCCTTCTGATAGATCTTTTCATTAATTCTTCATATTGCTCTATTGCATCGCTAAGCGATATTTCTTTTCTTTCTGAGTGTATGATTTCATCAAAATCATACAGTTTGTCTAAGAAAATCCCTTTGTCTGATGCGTATAAAATTTCTCCGGCAGGAAGCTTTCGTAACCCGATCAGGGAAGTTAACGGCGCTGGTATGTAACCTATCTGCAAAAATGTAACCAAGCCTGTTAGATCAGGTTCAGGATGAAAATTTTTGAATTCAAAAACATGTTGATACGAATCGGTGAAAAATTCATTTGTAAAGTAAATCATCCGTCATTCCCCATTCCGGTCGCGAACAATAGTTGTTTTTTCAGATTCCTGGATGATGATGGTAAATTTCCCATTCAGTCGGCGAAATCCCTTTACTCCTTCTCTTAAATACAATTCAAAAACAAGTTCAGCAAGGTCATCAGAGTCCATTTTAAGTGCAGATCTGATCTCTTCCGTATTATATATCCTGCTATTCAAATAAAGATGTATCTGTCCTCTTTCCAGGTTAAAATATTCGTTCGAATAAATATTTCCTGTGAATTCATTTAGTTCAGAATTTTGATTAAGTTCTTCTCTGATCTGCTTATGGTAATCAAATAACCCATATAAAAATGGTTTTACATGTTTCATTGAAGTATATGTTGAAATTTTTTCTTTTGCTAAGTTAATATATTTTCTACACAATCGACGCAGCTTCCACATTATTTTTATAGAGTTTTGAATAAATAACTGAATTGAATGTCATAATTGTAACAAAAAAACTATAAAAGGACTTCGGCAAGTCAAGGAACTCAAAATATAATCCTGAAGAAAACAATTATTAATGAAAAGACAAGGATGTAGTCGTAGATGCAAGTTCTGACAATATGTCTACAATTTAGAACGGAATTACTTTAATGATACAAGGCGGGAGAATGGGAATGTCGTGATGGTTTCTGCCCTAATTCGGGTAATTAATGATGTATTTCCCCCCAATTAATATTCCTTCTGAAACTAGTGTAACAGGTAATGTTGTCATAGATATCCCATCACTCAAGTGACTCGTTCTAAAAAAAGTTTACAGGTCAGACTGGATATGCTGATTAAATTGATCTCTTATTAATGCTACACTATGTTGTGTGAAGTTGCTATTCATTTTCTATATCTTTTATAGTCGACAAATCATCGTGTAGTCTTTGAATATCTCATGCCAATCATCGTCATCTGGATTAACATCTCTGGGAACATTTTCGGGGAATTCAAATATCCTGTACCACTCACGGTTCTGTTGTGCCGATTCAAGCGAGGATTCAGTCTTAAATATTGAATAGTCACCCGCTATGAAACCTGCTCTTTCCCAGATGAGTCTTGGTGGCTTTGGTGAAACAAGCCATTGATATTGTGCTTTGCCCGAGAAAATGCAACCATGAGCAACAATTTTTCTCCAGCCGTGTGCTTGTGCCCATTCTTTGAGGAATTCTAATAGGTGAACAGAAAGATTGTTCCCCTGGTATTGCTTTTTAACCATTAAGCAATTTACATAGAGAACAGGATCAGAATGTAAAGGTGGATTTTCAATCTCATCTAACTGATTTATTCCATTATCAATCAGTTCGTCACGGCACATGTAATATCGTGGACACCATTGCGGATAGAAATCGACAAAACCAATAACCAAATCTTTATCCAATGCAAGGATCGCTGTTGTCCCATAACGTTCAATCATCTTCTCACTTAGGATTTTAAAATTGTTAGTTGAAGTCATATTTCCACCAACTCTCATATCACAATTTGCAGGACATCGCCCTTCTCCACCCGGAATAATGAAAGATTTATCCATTGGTTTAAGAACAATAATCCTTGAATCTTTTAACTGGATATGTTGCATAGTAGTGTTTTTTGCAATTTCACACAACGTCTGGCCGCTAAAACTATTACGGATGTATGCTTCCCGACTTTTCAAACCATTCAAAATTAAAGTTTTTATCCTCAACAACCTTGAAATTCTATGAAATTCTGGCGTATTTCTGGCGTAACGATAAAAGAAACCTCTTACGAAAACGATCGTAAGCGGTTGATTTACTTGTAAATTTAAATCAGGATTTAATGTCTAACCTGTAAACTTTTTTTAGGACAAGTCACTAAAACGAAAAGTGCAAAGTGCAAATTTTTACACTTTGCACCTTGCACTTTACACTTGAACTGGTGGGCCCACCTGGACTTAAAATACGTAAACGCCACATTACCATATAGGAATGCTATTGCTCATTTCTTGCTGATACATAACCATTTATCAGTTTAACACACTTCCTTTCTAAGAACTACAGAATATGAAATATTACCATAGGAGTGCGATAAAAGTGCGATAAAATAACCTTGCCTGAAAATTTCTTTCCCAGATTAGATAGACAAGCCTTCCAGCGACCATCAAATTAGGCTGTCTCAATAACCCATTGTATTTTAGCCAATTACCCATTTTTTTGTTAGAAATTATCTAATGAAGGAAAGGTTTTTCAAACTTTCAATTTATCCGATACTATAAAATTCAATTAATACAATTTATAAACAATCAATACAAGAATTTTATGGTAACAAAATTACAATTAAGTAAATACATCTGCGAAGGTGGTTTTAGTCAAGTTCAAATCTATTATTTTCACAAAGGGCGTGTTTACTGGAGAATCCGGTCAAATTGACCACCTGATTCCGGAGCAAATTGACCACCTATAAACCGGTTACTTTTCGGTTGTTTTCCGGAGCAAACTGACCACCTCTTTTCCGGAGCAAATTGACC
>JBEKQA010000108.1:0-11079 GCA_049520195.1 Bacteroidales bacterium | reverse complement strand
TTCAGCTACAATTTCATTAGTGCGACCCTGGGTTAAATTTACCCCAGGGTTCACCCCAGCTATTTCACGTTGACGAGCTTTCTTCTTTTCTATTTCAAAATATATTTCAGATTCCTTCAACAGTTGAAATGTCGTTTTTTGACGGTACGCATTCTCGTTTAAGAATATTTCCAACTGTTTTTCCGGATCATCATCCACAATTTCACATTCAACCGATCCAATTCCTAAAGTGATTGCAGGTCTTACTCTCCTGTGGCCACTTATTATTAGATAGTCCTTCGTTATAAGAACGGCTTTTATCCACTGTGAACTTTTTATTTTTTCTACCAGTGCGTTGAACTGTGTTTCATCCTCTTCACCGTAAATCGTTTTCTTTAAAGGATTTTCCTTTAAAATGTTAACATTAATTTTCATTCATTTGGTTATTATTTTTTATTCTTCGGATCGTCCTTCATTTCTTCACTTGTGAAAATATTACTAACAATTTGAGGGTCAATCCCTGAACAGTCAAAATCATTTGTTTCGGTTTGGTTGTAAAATTTTTCCCCGGAATCAGCATCCAAGTGAACCACGCGTTGATGATATAACTTTTCATCTATAGTATCCATTTTTACCATGATTGTTTATCGATATATATAAACTAATAAAAGTCCGAACCCGGATAAAATCTTTTATTCTAGAAGTTTTGACAAATCTTTCCGGATACTGGAATTTCATTTAATCCGAAGTTATATTAATAGGTTTTACCCGATCTTGAATTCGGTTAAAAAAGCTATTTCACCCGGGAAGGTGTATTACGGTTACATATATCCAAATCTAATAAAGTAATATTAATCATGAAATACACCCTACCTGTTTAATGTCATTCCAATATTTCTTTATAGTCCTGATTTTTATAGTAGAATGTTGTTCCAGTAGTTTCTGGGTTACTTTTGGATACTGGTTTGATAACTGTTTATAAACTGATATCAATTCATTGATGGTTTTTCTTCTACGTAGTTTACCAATTTCTTGTCCAATAATCTTTCTTTTCTGTTGTGTAGTAAATTTCTTATCCGGGTTTATCCATATCCGCTTTCGCTTTGTCTTTATCTTTAATAGGTGATTTCTATGTTTACGGAATGACCAGAGAGTGAATGAATGAACCTCTTCTTTTATAAGTTTTGGTCTACAGTGTTGTTGATTTACTTTATATAAGATATTTTCTAACGTTCCAATGGTGATACTGGGATTGTTGAATAATATTGAACTCGTATAAGCGCATAACCAGTAATGTCTTTTCCCTTCCTCTATAACTTTTGGTACAAACGCGTTTCTATATTCTTTCCCATCCTCTATGACTACGTAATCATTATCACCATAGTCATCAAGAGTGGTATGATATTTAATTTTATCTTGATAAGTCCTGTCAGTGGGGTAATCTGGTAAGGTTGTAGAGATAGTATAGGAAGTATTAGTGGTATTGATTTCTGGTTTTCGTGGGACAGTTAATGGCGTTATATCCATGTTTATATAAAGCTCAGAATCCGATGAAATGACACATTGACGGGAGATGTCCTTTGTATAAGGATCTAGAGTTATATTCATCGCTGAAAAATACTTTTCCAGATATGACCATCTAGATTTAAAATTTTGACTGGTAAGTCCCGAATTACGTACCAGTAAGCCGTATCCGTTACCACTAAACGATCTCCAGTAGGAATAAATAAATGGTAGGTCATTTAGTTGCTTTATATCGATACCACTATCAATATCCAAGTAAATCAATCCATTCAAGGATAGAAGATTCTTAACCGCTCTTCTTTGGTTAAAGGTACCATTGGGAGTAAATGTCGGGATTTCAATTTTATTCTGTTCAAAGATTGGATGACCTTTCCCGTATGTTCTTGATTCGGTTATCTTATCTTTAAATTTTCCTTGTTTTATGTTTTTCAGGACAGATGGGATATCGGTGATTGATTGTACAATCGGGTTTTTAATACAGGGAAAAATGTTGGTCAACAATTGGTGACCGGTTATAATCGGGTTCATATCAGTGAAGAGTTTTTCTATGATATAAAATCGGGTTTCAATTTTGTTTTAAATTTTTTTGTAAAGCTGATTTCTATCCCCAATACCATAGATTCCACTAAAATTAGATCAGATACCTTGAAGTGGTTTATATCGGAGGAACCTGATCAGTGTAAAATTGATTTTAAAGAGCTATGGGGAATGATGTTCTTTAAGCGATATAATTTATTAGTGGGGAGTAGATCGAAGTTCTGGCACTATGAATCAACCCCGTGGAATTATATCCAGAATCGGGTTTTGATTCCAAATAGTTTATATCGGTTTTGGTTTGTAGTCATATCCTTCTCTAAACCTTGCTTTGTTCTTTCATTTTCCCTCATAAGTTTAGACCATTGGCCGTTTGCATCACTGTTCAGTTTTTCTTTTTTATTTATTCAGACTATTCATGCAGATTTTTAATCAATCTCGTCAAATCTATTATCAGTCTTTTCAAATCTATGATTCACAAGCTTAAAGTTTTCTTTAATCCCTTCAATTGTTCATTGTGAGTTTCGCTAGAACACCTAAATAGCTTTTGGTGCATGTCTATTTTAAAATTCACCGAGGAATAATATAGTTTGACCTATTTTTTACAAGATTTAATATTTGGTTTTCCTACTTTTACAACAATGAAAACAAAATTCGTTACCATTTTCGTTCACCTGACCGCATGGGTCATTTTTCTCACGCTACCCTATATATTTAGGCCCAGAATCGGACCAGAATTTGCTGTGAACGAGCAGATTATATTCTCACTCCGTTTAGTTTCCTTCAATCTCTTTTTGATTTTTGTATTCTATTTCCACGGTTATTGGATGATACCACAATTAGTGCTTAAAAAGAAGTGGCTCATTTACATTGGTCTACAAATTCTGATATTGGTTTCTTTTGTTTTCTTCAGAGAACTCCTTTTTATGATGAGCCCACCTGAACATGAACCATTTCAAATGATCCATGTTCCTAAATTAGACTTCGAATTATTCAAGCCTGCTCGGGGAAATTCTATTTTCCTCTATATTGTGATCGTTATAATCAGTGGTGGTGTTAGAATTGTGCAGGAATGGATAAAGGCTGAAAAAAGAGCCACCCAGATTGAAACTGAACGGATGGCGATGGAACTTTCGCTACTTCGTTCGCAGATCAATCCTCACTTTCTGTTTAACACCCTAAACAATATTTATAGTCTTGCGTTAATTAAAAGCGAGATGACCGCCGATGCAGTTTTGAAGCTGGCAGACATTATGCGGTATTTTACGGAAGATTCAAATTCAGACAAGGTCGCCCTCAATCGTGAAGTCAATTATCTCAGACATTACATTGAACTTCAAAGAATCCGGTTGGAATCAAAGATGAAAATCATTATTAATCTCACAGGAGATTTTTCTAAATATTCAATCCCGCCTTTGATCCTAATGCCATTCGTGGAAAATGCTTTCAAGTATGGAACTAGTAGTCATCATGACACTGAAATTTGCATCAGTCTTATGGTTATTAATGATATTCTCAAATTTAAAGTTATTAACCGAATATATACAGAAAGAATCAAACCAGAAGCTACAGGATTAGGAATCAGTAATACCCGTCAACGCCTGCAACATATCTATCCCGGTAAACATTCACTAGAAATTGTCGATAATGGCAAGATCTTCAATGTTTTCTTAAGCATTCATCTAATATGATCCAATGTGTTGCTATCGATGACGAACCTCTTGCCCTGACTGTACTCAGGCAATATATTTCCGAAACTCCCGCACTAAAACTTTTGGCAACATACACCGATGCTATTGTCGCCCGTGAGTTTCTAAAAGTTCACCAAGTTGATTTACTTTTTCTTGACATCCAAATGCCTGATATCAGTGGGATCCAGTTATTTGAATCGCTAAGTGTAAAGCCAATCGTCATTTTTACAACAGCTTATTCCGAATTTGCAGTGAAGGGATTCGACCTTGAGGCTATTGATTATCTTGTTAAACCTATTAGTTTTGATCGCTTCATGCTCTCTGTTGAAAGGGTGATTAAGAAATTTGAACCTACTGTTTATTCAATTAATCTTACCGATGAATTTATTATCATAAAATCAGAACACCAATTAGTTAATATTTCATGCCAGGAAATTTGTTATATCGAAGGGTTGGATGATTACGTCAAGATCCACCTCAAGAATGCAATACGGCCTGTGTTATCCCTGATTACCCTTAAAGGAATTCTGGAAAAATTACCAAAGGACCGGTTCCTTCGGGTGCACCGGAGTTTCATTGTACCTGTCCGTCTGATCCACAGCATACATAACCGACAGGTGTCGCTAGGGTTTATTGATATTCCCATTGGCGACACCTATTACAAAGCGGTTCAAACCTGGCTTATGCAGCATTGATTTCGTCAGTACTCCGGTAAACTCTCCCCGTTTACCTATTTCTCATCCTAGGGAGGCAACGTGCTGTTATTTTTGTTGAGGTCTCAATATAAACATAATCGGAATTCCTATGAAAATCATCCCTGAATTGGTATTTGTGACAATTATTATCACGGAATTAATTTCACGGGGTATTTGTGGAAATAAACCAAATGACACAAAAGAGGAAAGCAAATATCCATCCCATTACAATACTCAAGTTAAAGTTGATGGTGTTGTCAAAGAATGGCCTCCTGAATCTTTTTTCTACAATTCAGCTACTAACGTTTATTATGCGGCTGCAAATGACAGCTCAAATATTTACCTGTGTATCCAGGTTTTGAATCAAGAAGTAAAAATGTCGCTGCTTCGCAGTGGGCTGACTCTTTATCTTGATCCTTTCGGGAAAAAGAAGAAAAATTGTTATCTGCACCTCACATTCCAATCCCGGGCATTTTCAGGAACTCCATGGGAGATTTCAAATAAAGCACTACCGGCTGAGGATATGCGTCCTAAACAAGAACTCCCTGATCGCAGAGGTTCTGATAACCAGGTTCCGGGAAGGGAAAGAATTGCTGGGAAAAGTTTTTCGCAACCGCCAAGATTGATTTCTATTGTCTTCGAAACTAATGGGTTTAGGGATGGGTTCAATGGAATGGTGCTTCCTGGAGCTAAATTTCATGACTTTGCAGCTTGTGGATCTGTTGATTCTTCCGGAATGCTCATAATAGAAGCCTCCATACCAAAGAATGCCTTCCTTGAAGATTCTGCTAACTTAAAATGTGTTTCCCTAGGATTTGAAATAAAAGGGCTTGTTACATCTTCTCAAAATAGAAATCCGGGAGGAAGTGATCGAGGTGGACCTGGAGGTCAGATGCATGGCCCCCCTGGTGGAATGGGCGGTGGAGGTCAGATGGGGGGAATGGGTGGAGGTGGCTTTGGAGGAGGAGGTATGAAGGGTGGTGGTCGCAATAATGAGTCGAATGGAAGCGGTCCTGAAATGGGAGGACACGACAGACCTCCTTCAGGGATGGAAGAACAAACCCCAAAATCCTATAAAATATGGTATACATTTTCTATAGCACGGAAACCATGATCATAACTCTGCTTTTGATATAACTATCCATTTTTCTCAATTACTCCATAAGTCCGTAAGATCCTTAAATTAAATTTCTGCACAATTCCACTTTTTCTTTCCTGAAAGTCGGTTAATAAATAAATTCTTATTCGCTTAGCTCAAATGGAAATCCTTTCTTTGCAAAAAGAAGCCCGAGTGCATCGTATGACGTGATGTTTTAACCCGGGCTAAGAGCACCATCCACTATGAGAGAGTCGAGTGCTTTTCTGATGTAAAATTATGCATGATGATTTTAGTAGATAAAAAAAATAGGTAAAAGGCATAAAAACATCGATCAATAGAAATTGGGTTTTCATTTTAATCTCCAAACCAAAAAGGGATAGGATTAGAGTATGGAATGAGATTTCAAAACCCGAACATGTTATTGCGAGTAGTTAACATGTTATATCATGTTACTACCAGGTCAAGAACAATTAGCTATACTCTGGGTTATAACCTATGTATTTGTCTTTTTCATTTTTCATTTAATTTGTTTACCAAACGAATTTCAAACTGGTTATTTAACCTATTACTCTGTGAATCCGGTTTTATAACTCTTCTGTCCAGGAATCTTATCTCACAATTTTTTTCGCAATCCGCAGCGTCCGAACTTTACACTATGCGAAAATTCCATGAAATAAAAACCTATTTACAGGAGATTGAACACGTTGTAAACGGTTTAAAAACCGAACGTGATCTGACAAGGGAACTACTGTTCAGAGCTTGGTTCCACAATCAATCTGGTTTACCAATTGAAAATAATAATATTCAGGTTCCCAATGAAGTTGTGTTTTTGACAAAACAGGATGAGGGAGGTAAGACTTTGCTTTTAGTCCAGAACTCTATCCGGAGCAATTATGATAAAATCATTAATCAACTTCGGGATTTGGGATTTAGTAAAAGCGCCAAAGGGAATGATCAAACTATTCAGCTTAACAGTTCAAGGGCTGTTTATAAACACATAAAACCGTTTCTTTCGGATCTTCCATATGAATGTTTTTACATAATTCTACTAGATGTCAGTAATCGGCTTATTAAAACTGTCTGTATCAGTGAAGGTGGTATTTCGGGCACCTTGGTTGATCCAAAGAAAGTATTTAAGATTGTTTTGGATAATTATTCGACCTCTTTGATCCTATCTCATAACCATCCGTCCGGGAATTTAAATCCAAGTAAAGGTGATGAAAAATTAACCAAGAAAATTATTGAAGGTGGAAAGCTGTTGGATATAAACGTTATCGACCATCTTATCATCGGCATGGATGGTTATTTCAGTTTCGCGGATGAAGGGTTGATGGAATAATTAAAAATTTTCGGAGTATTAATAATTAGATATACCAAAAAAACATTGATAATGGAACAACCAAGGAAAGCTATTAACAAACTGAAGAATATTTCGAAAGAGGTGGACGAAAGGCTTTGACAAGAAGGTTAGAATAAGGCGAGAAAATGCATATGAGGTACTAAAGAAATACTGTTGTTTAACAAGTGACCGATGTTTCTTAGTTCGAAAGGTTTTTTTATATGTAATTGAATAACAACAAATAAAGGGTTCTCAGAACTGGTTAACCTTCTTTGAAACAGAACTTAAAAGGAATACTATGATTTCGGAAAGTAATTTAGCGTGAAGATGCCTAATTTGAGATACATTTGAAAGAAAATTCTGAAAATGAATACTTTATAGGGGGTAATATTAATGACACATGATGAGGTAATATTCAAAAATTAACTTATCGAATTTAAACGGTCGTTACCTGAAGTTTGACGTCAACCTCTTGAATATCGTGCAGTGACAATATCGAGAGCCAAATTTTTGGTTGAGTTTCCTACAAGCTTCATGCTTGTAGCAGCCATGAATCCTTGAAGTTGCGTTGCTTATTTCCCACATTTCCCAGATTGGACGGAATATAGGACAATTTGATTGCAATGTCCTCTTTACCGACAGTAATGTTTTCGGTAATGACTTCAATAATAGTGCGTTTCTCCTCAAAGGGCATTTGAGGCCAACGTTCATAGAGGTCTTTGGCATCTCTTAAGATGGTATCGGATGACATTGTTTGAATCTTCAGGAAGTCAACCTCAGCCATCAATTCAGGTAATTGATTTTCAATTTGGTTTAGTCTTTCTTCAAGAGGCTGGTAATGTTTTGGGAAGCTTTCTTTGGATAGTTCCCCGGACAATCTCATTGAAACCAGTTCATTCATTTCTCTTCTTATCTTTTCTGCTTCATTGTTTTGTCGATGGAGAAGAGTTTCTTTTTCTTGAATCACAGAATCGGTTTGAGATAAATAACTTTTAATGTCTTGATCAGTCAACAAAAAGGTTTTTAATTGTTCATGATAGATTTCATCAATGTCAGCAACTGGAATTCTGTTTTTACAAGGTTTGCAGACGTAAACGTTGGACGAATGAAAGACATACATCTTTCTCCCACAGGTGCAGTTCATCAGGCCAGAGAGCAAATGAACCGGCTTAGGACCTGGTCTCCTTCGTTTAGTTTCTTGTTCGGCAAGTACCCTGTTACACTCATTCCATAAGTCCTCCGGAACTATCGCAGGGCAGGTGGTTCTTACCCATTCGGTCTCTGGTTTTAAAACCCACTGTTTGCCATCTCCTAAGCTTTTGGTGTAGTTGGCTCGTCTTTCACCTTTAGCGGTTGTATCCTTTAACAGGCGATCAATAGTTGTATCAGTAAATTTTGATCCATTCCGTGTTCGATACCCTAAGTCGTTTAGCTCTTTGGCCGTGGTCTTCTTACGTTTATGTTTTAAAAAGATTTCGTACAATAGTTTTCGAACAGGGGCTTCCTTTTCATCAATAACCAACTCTTTACCTTCCCAACGATATCCGTAAGAGGCAGCTCCGCCCAATGGTTTGCCAAGTTTTGCCCTAACCGGCACCGAAGCTGCCACTCGGCTTGAAATTTCTTCCCGTTCCCATTGAGCCATCGCAGCTATCATAGTGTAGAAGAGTCGGCCTGCCGGAGTACTAGTATCAATGGCCTCCTGAAGGGATATCAGGTCTGCATTACTTTCTCGGAAGAGATCGGCAAAATCCAAAAGTTCTCTAGTGTTCCTAGCCAGACGAGCCAGTTTAGAAAAAATTAGGCCAGTGATGTTACCATGTTTTATATCGCTGAGCATCTTTTTGGTCTCCGGGTGAGCCATCACGGACTTTCCTGACACAGCTTCCAAATGATAGACCTCAACTACGTCCCATCCCTTCGCTTCAGCATAAAGCCGAGCACGTTTTTCATGATGTTCGGGAGACTCACCCTTTGCCTGATCCTCAGTGCTAACACGAATCCAGATACCGACTGCCTTTTTTATTTTCATTACTTAGAATTTTCTTTTCAAAATTATTCATTTGTTGTTGATATAGAATCTAACAACCCTGATTGTTTATAAGTTTTTTCTGGCAAATCACTTAAATCTTAAAATTTGGGTGAAAAGTTTTTTGCATGATAATGTCAGTATTTAACCATATATAACTCTTTGTGAACAGCTAAGACATTATGAAATAAAGTCACTTGCATTTAATGAACTTGAAAATATTCATTATGACTTAATAGATTATCTGGCTGCAAAGAGAATTTATGATTCATCGTATGCGACTGCTTAAAAACATTTATTTATCCTTGATTTGTGGCTTAGTGGATCTGATCCTATTGATAATGTTAAAAAATCACAAGGGATATTTCTTCCTAAACCGATTGTCATTTTACTTATGGATAATCTCATTTCTGAAAACAGCAGATGTTTAAATTAGGTGTAAAGGCTTACCTTAATAAAGATATTAAAAAAAGAGAGTTAAAGGCTGTAATTGATTAAGTTGTTCAAGGAGAAATTGTTTTCTCCGATATCTCCTTTTTAAAAGATGGATTTTCCGGCAAATCCTATGGAGTACAGACTAATCTTATTCTTAAACACTCCAAGAAAGAAATATTTTTGTTGCTTTCAAGCGGTATCTCTCAAGAAACTATTGCACATAAACA
This sequence comes from Bacteroidales bacterium, assembly GCA_049520195.1. Taxonomy (GTDB): domain Bacteria; phylum Bacteroidota; class Bacteroidia; order Bacteroidales; family FEN-979; genus FEN-979. Next base: position 1,527 of record JBEKQA010000108.1, on the reverse strand, counting down.
GCCTACAATTCAATCAGCAATTGTAAAGGTGATATGAAAAGTCAAACATCAAAACAATGTAAATTCAACCTCTGAAGTTATTCATATCTTAACCATTCGCAAAGAAATTTAGGAAGTAAAGTTGGTATTTTACTCTTTATCACTTTAAAAACCCTTTTCAGAAATAAAGTGGTGTGCAAATGCACACCACTTTATTTTTTTTAATTCACAGTAATTCAAACAATTATTATTTTTTCTTTTACGTATTTTCCGGAAAACCGGAAAATATTTTTTCCGGATTTATTACCCACATATTCAATTGCTTATATTAATTTATAATTTAAATTGCACTTTTAACTATTATCATTCCAAGATCGAACTGTTAAAAAATTTTATTATGAAAACGAAAATTAACCTCTTTCTCCTTATTAGATGGATAAATATAAATAATACATATAATATATACTTATCTTAAATTGCAAAATAAATAAGGATAGAAGTGTAACTACTTATAAAATAGTCGAGTTAAGGTCATAATAATGAAATCATTTACTCAAATTAGAAAGTTTTTTAAAATTTTAAAAAAGTGGCCTTGGTGGACTCATCTCTATGGAGGTTTTTCGTTTATTGGACTTGTATCTGCAATCGTATCGCTTTTTTTGTATTTATATTTCGGCAATAATATTATTAAAGTTGAAGCAAATGACAATGTTCTTACCTTATATAACAAAATTGGAAAAATAAAAATTAGAACATTTGAATCTCATATTAACAAAGTTGTACTTTGTGATTTGTATGACAAAGGAAAAAATAAAATTATTTTGGGTTTCGACGAATTAGGTGGCAATAAAAATCAAATCGTTGCTTTGAACAGTCACAAAGTAATATGGCCTTTTACGTATCAATACTCAATAAAATGCCCTTATGAAACTCCAGCAGATTATTCATTTAATTTAAAGACCAATGATATATTGTTCACAAAAGATAGAGGGGAGAACCATATTGCGGTATTAATGGGCGATGGGAAATGGTATCAATCAGTTTTATTCATACTATCAGCAGAAGGTAAACTCTTAAAAGATTTTTGGCATCCTGGTCAATTACTTGATATAAAGCATTATAATAAGGGCTATGTTGTAGAAGGAGTGAATAACGATTTACATAATTTATTCCCTGACAGTGCTAAAAGTGCCTATTGCCACGTTATTTTTTCACTTCAATATAATCATATTTGGAGAGCATTTCCTTCAAAAAATATAGATGAAAAAAGAAAAAACCGTTTAATTGACTGGTACTACTATGTTTTACCCCTTAATTCAAATATATATAACATAAGAACAGACTCAAATTCAGTGTTCTTTTGGGTTAATGATCGCGAATTTAGAGTAGATAAAGATGGCATGATTAACAAAATAGCCGATGGCGATTGTAAGTACCCCGTTTTTCCTACAATGTAAAATTAGGCAATTTTCATTTGATTTTTATTTTTCATAAATTCAATTGGGCTCATATTCCCTAAGCTGTCATGCGGGTGTTCATTGTTGTAAT
>JBEKQA010000107.1:0-11146 GCA_049520195.1 Bacteroidales bacterium | reverse complement strand
GTTCAGGCCGCCACCAAATGGAAGAGAATGGCCCTGAAACAATTCGACATGAAACCGGGAGAAGGCCTTTACACCGATATGCGCGCCGTACGTAAGGATTATTTTCTCGATCACGACCATAGTGCATATGTCGATCAGTGGGACTGGGAACTGGCTATAACCAAAGAACAGCGTAACCTGCAATTTCTGACCGGTGTTGTCGAAAAACTCTGGAAGGTACTGAAAGGTGCTGAAGATCATGTTCAGAGTCTATTTCCGAAACTGAAGAGCAATAAATACACTGATCTGCCAGACAAGATCAAATTCCTCCATGCGGAAGAGATCCTGGAAATGTTCCCGACAATGCCCCGGAAGCAGCGTGAGACTGCGATATTGCAAAAATATTCTGCCATATTCATCTATGGTATCGGATGGACACTTGACGATGGCTATCCGCATGAAATGAGGGCAGCCGATTATGATGACTGGGTAACTCCGACAATCTCAGCAAATGGTAAACCTATGCACGGCCTGAATGGAGATATTCTCGTATGGAATCATGTTACAAAGCGCCGTCATGAACTTTCTTCCATGGGTGTCCGTGTGAATGCCGAGACACTAAAGCAACAACTCGAACTGACCAATCAGCTTGATTTTCTCAAATTCCCTTATCATAAAGCCATTATCAATAATGAGTTGCCACTCAGTATCGGCGGAGGGATCGGGCAATCACGCACTTACATGGCCCTGCTGAAAAAAGCACATCTCGGAGAATGCAGTGTAACAGTCTGGCCCAAGATCCTCAAGGATATGTGTAATGATAAGAATATTCATGTTCTGGAATAGCCTTAGACACATAACTATTTAGTTATCAGCTAACTCGTAATATCAGGACACCCTGGAATTCAATCAAACCGAAAACCAGGGTGTCTTTTTTTTAACGCTTCTTTACTGATAAAATCACCCGACGGGTGTCAGTTCTGAATAGAAATCGCCGGAGATGCTCATAAAATATGTATGTTCCTTCGTTCTGACCCTCCGGAAAGGAAAAAGAGAACTACTGCTTTCGAGGCAGGGTCTCCAAACCAGGCTGGATTCAATAATTTCATCCTCATGGAATTTATCATGAACAATCTCTTCCGCCTTCATGAAATTGTGGTAATGTTCCGCACCGGGATGGGTAAAGGGGGTGAAAGAGAGGATAATACCCTGAACTGCGTCAACTTCCGCAATACATAGAATCCGATCGTTCACCATCCAGTAAACCAGAAAATAAGACTTTTCCGGGTCTTCCAGGTTCTCGATGAACATGGCATGGCTCATCTCCCGGTTCTCGAGAAACTGATTCAGTGTTTTGGAGACCTGGATCTCATTTTCCTTTACTCCTTCAGTCACCGATCTGATAGCCTGTAATTCGGTAATACGCTCTGTAGCCATATCCATTATGTTTAGATTGGTGAGCAACAACTGAACAAACAGGGAATAAATATAAGAAAAAAATGTGAAAAGTCAAGCAGATACTATCCTGAAATTATCCCTTCACAGGATAAAATGTCATTCTTACTGTGCTTCTGAACTCCTGATATAAGTTTATTTCAGGCCTTACGACCTAAAAGTTTATTGACTTTGCCGTAATATTCTAACCATTCGTCGCCAAAGCGCTTGAAAAGGAAAGTTTCCTCTGCCTTAATGATCTTAAGGTGAAATACGATTGTGAAGACACAAAAGAAAGCATTAAGCAAATCAGGAAAATAAAGACATGACCCGATACAAATCATAAAAAGACCGAGATACAGAGGATTCCTGCTGAGCCAGAAAATGCCGGTCGTCCTGAGTTTGGTGCTTTCTTCCGGAATGCCATATCTCAGCGAACTTCCAAGGGTAAGCACTCCGGGAATAAACAGCAATGAACCAAGTATAAGCAGTACCACACCGGTCCAGGCCAGGTAATCAGGAACGGGTAAATATCCAAAATCGGGGAAAAGGGCCTTTGCAAGGAAGAACATCCAGTTCAGGAAGAAAAACAGTTTTGCGGTGTAAAAAAACAGGGGCTGGATGGTTGGCTTGCCGGTGAGCGAATAACCATAGACTCGAGAGCGCATGATGACAAAGAGCATTACCAGCCCGATAATACTGAATGTAATCCAGACAAGGTGAGCATATATTTGCATAAAACCGGGTTTACAGAATGTAAATGATGAACAGTTTCCGGTCAAAGATACGGAATCCGCTAAAAAAATGTGTTCGATGCAGGAGCATATTTGAGTTTTATTAACTTTGCATGCTCGTAATTGCGCACGCAACAGCGAGACATCAATGCGGTAGTAGCTCAGATGGTAGAGCATCAGCTTCCCAAGCTGAGGGTCGTGGGTTCGATCCCCATTTACCGCTCCATAGAAAACAAATAATCAGTTAGTTACAGTAATTGTAGCTAACTGTTTTTCTTTTTATCCCCTTTGTTTTTACGATTTTCTTGCAAGCCTGTAAACCGGGATCTAAAACTAAAATTACATGAATGCTTCAATTTCATTAATAATATGATAAAAATGGTTTTAATGGTAGAAGGAAATACATATTTGTAATATAATTATTAAATTGCAGACTTTAGTTTACCCATTGACTCATTGTAGGATAACCTCAACTTTCAGATGAAACCATAGTCAAAATAACAACACAGTTGAGGTTAAACAGTCATTTGCGGCTATTTTTAGGACTGTACTAATGTTATTGATATAATGAAATCGAAAAGAGAACATATCATGAATGCTTTAAAATTACTATCGATTCTAATATTCCTAAATACTCAAGTATTTGGACAGGAAATTCCAAGGATCAAGTTTAACCACTTGTATTTGGTTATTGACACAAAGGATTTATCAGCAATAAATAATTCAGATTTTATTAAAAATGAACTCGCTGCATTTGAAATACGGACAACAAATGCAAATGATAGCGAAAGCTGGACAGGCACTTATTTGTACGGAAATGAAAACTGTCTTGAACTATTTGATTCAGTGGGATTTCTGCCAAAGGGTTCTTCCGGTATTGGTTTTAGTGTAGACCATATCGGAGAACTGACCACATTAAAGGAAAGTTTAGATAAAAAATACACAACTGAAATATTTGAAAAAAAACGAAATGTTGAGGGGCATAAGATTCCCTGGTTTGATGAACTAATAGTAGAAGATTCAACATTCAATTCTCTATCCCGTTTTGGATTTTGGATTATGGAATATAAAAAGGAGTATTTTGATTACAAAAAATACTCATATAAGAATAACACCCTGACCAGAGAAGACTATCTGAAAGAAAAAGAAGCAGATAGAAAGAATAAAATTTTAAAACGTTTCTCTGGTGTTGTAATGAAACTCAGTCTCAACGAAAAGAAATTTTTAATAACCTATTTCAAGAATATTAATTATATGATGGTTAACGAAAACGAATATTTGTCACCTGATAATTTCCGATTTATTATAAAAGACAGGGCTTTAAATGATAATAATACAATTGAATCTTTAGAGTTTGAAACTACAAAGAAAATAAACTCAAAAACAATAAAAGTATCTGAAAATGTATCAATAGTTATTGATGGTAATAAAGGTTTATTTATTTTTAAATAAAAAAACAGTTCTCAACAAGCCGGCAGCCTCAATGCGGAATAGTTATCATCAAATTATAATAGCAAGAAATCAATAACCTGTTCTGGTGACATACTTCTAAACCAAATCGTAAACCAATAAAGAGAAACAAACTGTAACTGACTGTATAAGAGCTTGTATATCTGAGGAGTAGCTCAGATGGTAGAGCATCAGCTTCCCAAGCTGAGGGTCGTGGGTTCGATCCCCATTTACCGCTCTCATTAAGGTGCTTAAATAAACACTGAAATGCCCACCAATAAACCTTAATATCGGATTTGGCGGGCTTCATTTTTTCCATTCACTGAAAACAGTATTTATCTACTCAAACTAAATTGGCTTAGTCAATAACTTCTTGAATACTTACTAGATTCAGGCAACCCCGGCTATAATGTTTTGTCTTAATGTTATATTCTAAATTAAATACCATGAAAAAGATCTTTACCTTATTCCTGTTCATCACCCTCTGCACGATGAGTTTTCAACTTTATGCCGCGACTGACAGCGTGTCGTGCACATTTTTCATCTACCCCAAAGCGCCGGTGGGTTGTTATACTTATGTGACTTACCAGGGCAATGCGCCCGGTACTGCAACTTTTAACTGGAATTTTGATGGGGGCATCATTATGTCAGGCTCAGGCCCGGGCCCGTACTACATAGTATGGGATACCCTTGGTAATAAAACAGTTACCCTTTATGTTGATTACAATGGACAAACATGTAGCAGCTCCAACACCATTCATATCGTGGCAGATCCCCAGGTTTTTAATGTTACCGGGGGAGGCAGCTATCCTTATGGCGGACAAGGGGTTCATATCGGGTTAAGCGGTTCACAGACCGCAATCAGTTATTATCTTTATCTGAACGGGGGCTCCTCGAGTGTCTCCAGTAAGGAGGGTACAGGCAGCGCACTTGATTTCGGCCTGTTTACTGCAGCTGGAACCTATACCTGTAAAGCCAAATACGACACTACTTCAGGGGCCTGCCTGACCAGCATGCAGGATAGTGCCGTAATCACAATTGCCGGCTCGCCTCCCGCAACGCCAGCCATCTGCATGGTCACCTATGACACCACGACGTCGAAAAATATGATCATCTGGAATAAGCCGACCAATGTCTATAACCTCGATCATTATAATATTTATAAACAGACTTACCAGGCAAATGTCTATGCCAAGATTGCCGAAGTTCCTTTCTCAAGCATGAGCATCTATACAGATTCTACCTCCAATCCTTTAATACATTGGGATCGTTACGAATTATCCGTCACAGACACAAATGGCCTTGAATCCACTCTCAGTTCCGATCATATGACTATTCACCTGGATGCAAGCTCCGGCTTCACGGGATTTAACCTTACCTGGAATTCCTATATCGGATTTACGTTCCAGACATACCGCATCCACAGAAAACATGAAACCGGTCCGTGGATTCTGATCGATTCAGTGGCCGCCGATAGTTATACACTTTTATACACAGATCCTTATTTTGAATCGGGAGTCACCAATTACTATATTGAAGTCGTCAAGCCATACCCCTGCTATCCCACACTTAAGGAGAATGGATATGAGAGCGTTGTTTCAAATGTAGCAGTATCCGCCCCACTTGGAATAGGGGAGAATAAGCAGTCCGGCATGATGATATATCCGAATCCGGCTCATGACAAGCTGTTCATCATAAATCAGGCGACCGGGAATTTTACTGCCGGCATCTACAGTGTGGACGGACGTGAACTAATCTCTTATTCTCTTAACGGAACCAAAGCCATGCTCGATGTTTCAAATCTTATTTACGGTTTATATATCATCAAGATCCAGAGCGATCAGGGAATATTGGTGAACAAGTTTCTGAAGGAATAGGATTTGTTCACTGAAAATGTGACAGCTTAAAAGAAAATTAGTACAAGCAAGCTTACAATATCTTCCGGATTTTCAAAGGGAACCCACGTAAAACAGGGTTCCCTTAAATTTTTTTGACTGCTTTTATCCGAGAAAATAAAATATACAGCAAAAATACAACTTTTAACTATCTGATAATTAGTGATCAATGATAAAATAATTCAGATTTGTGCAAATTCTGTAATTTTAACTATATGATAATCAATGATTAATCCATTCTTCTTTCGGCTTTTCTATAGACTTTCTATAGACTTCCTATAGACTTTGTATACTCGTTGTTCGCTCTTCCTTCGCTCTGGGTTCGCTCAGGGTATACCCAAATAACTTTTGAATTTTATCTTAACTGAAAACTTATTGGAAGATAAATTCCTCCTCCCTCTTGGGGGAGGAGGCAAGGGGGTGGGGTGCCTTGGCAATACACCATGGCTTGCAATGAATAATGAAAAATTTTCTCGATTTGATACCTTTCTGCTCTGGGGCGAAGGAATTCATTTTTTCCAAACATAAAAAAACAGGAGTCTTCCGACAGTTCTTTCTTTTTTCTCATGTTAATTTGTAAATTTGTCCCTCTTCTTTAAAAACAAACCTCAATTATGAAAAAAAACTTGCTTAAGCTATCATTTCTTTTGATAGCGGCACTATTTATTTCCTGTGGCCACAACACAAAAAAAGACCTTACGGTTGACGCACTTGTCTCGCATATTGATTCGACCGTTAAACCCGGAGATGATTTTTTTCTTTTTGCCAATGGAAAATGGTTTAAAGAACATCCCATTCCTGCCAGCGAGCCGAATAACGGCCTTTGGCAATTGATCCAGGATACCATCAATGCCCAAGTCAGGAATATTTGTGAATCAAGCGCTGCATTAAAGGATGCTCCCAAAGGAAGTGCAAAGCAAAAGATCGGCGACTTTTTCTTCAGCGGGATGGATAGTATTTCCTTGAACCGCAAGGGGATCTCAGATCTGAAAGACGATCTCGACAAGATTGACGGAATTAAAGATATTAATGGGGTCATGAAGGCTACCGCCTATATTCACAGGGTTTCCGGTTCGCCGCTGTTCGATTTCTGGGTGACCCAGGATGACAGGATTAGCAGCAAGAATGCCCTATTCTTCTACCAGGGAGGCTTAAGCCTGCCAGACAGGACCTATTATGTAGATATGGACCCCCGAACAGTAATGGTACGTGAAAAATTTGTTGAACATGCTGCAAACATGTTCAGGATCATGGGACAGGATGAAAATACCGCAAAGAAATCTGCCGCATCGCTGATGAAACTGGAAACCTCACTGGCCAAAGCGGCCCGGAAACGCGAGGATACCCGTGACCCGCTGAAGAACTATAATAAGCTCTCATTAAAGCAATTTACCGATGCCACCCCGAAGCTGAACTGGAATTTATTCCTGCAGGAAGCCGGCTTAAAGAATGTGGACAGCGTTATCGTCGGTCAGCCCGAGTACCTGAAATCTTTGAACGGATTCCTTTCATCAGTTCCTTTGCAGGAGTGGAAGAATTATTTAAAATTCCACATGTTATCGGGGTTGGCAATGTTCCTTGATGATAAATCCTATAATGAAATGTTCAACTTTTACTCCAGTGTTCTCAGGGGAGTCAAAGAGCCCAAGCCACGGTGGAAAAGAGTTGTGACGGAGACGGATGGCTCACTTGGCGAGCTGATAGGACAGGTATATGTGAATGAATATCTCCCGAAAGGCACGAAAGAGAAACTACTGGAGATCGGGAATGCGATCAGGACCGTTTATGCTGAAAGAATGAAGAACCTTGACTGGATGAGCGAGGCCACAAAGGAGAAGGCCATTAAAAAGCTGAATGCCGTGATCATGAAGGTTGGTTATCCTGATAAATGGAAAGATCTCAGCAGTATGCAGATCGACCGTTTTTCGTTTGTGAAGAATGTGATGAGCGCCAACAACTGGGAATTTAACTATATGATTTCCAAGTATGGCAAGCCGGTTGATCGTACAGAATGGAATATGGAGCCACAGACTTACAACGCCTATTACAATCCTTCCAATAATGAGATCGTTGTGCCCGGATGCAACATCATTGTTCCCGGTTATGAAAGGAAGCTTGCCGATGATGCCCTTCTTTATTCTGTCATCGGAGGATCGACTTTCGGTCATGAGATTACACATGGCTTTGACGATCAGGGCAGTAAATTCGATGAGTATGGAAACCTTCACAATTGGTGGACTACGGAAGACAGTGCACGGTTTTACAAAAAAACGGGCATGATCGTGAAACAGTTTAATGGCTATATTGCTGTTGACAGTCTGCATATCAACGGTTCGCTAACCCAGGGGGAGAACATTGCGGACCTTGGTGGGATCATGATGGGATATGAAGCCTTTAAAAAGACAGACCAGTACAAGAACAAAGAGATTATTGCCGGTTTGAACCCGGATCAGCGGTTCTTTCTCGGATATGCTCTTGCGTGGATGGTAAATGAGCGTCCGGAAGCTGTCGCTAACCAGGTGAAGAGCAATGAACATTCTCCGGCAAAATTCAGGGTAATCGGACCTTTAACAAATATGCCTGAATTTTACAGTACTTTCGGGATCAAACAAGGCGACCCTATGTGGCGGCCCGATAGTCTGAGGGTAAAGATCTGGTAACTGTCATCTTTTTAATATTTCAATATTTGTTAATTCCGCTTGAAATTAATCTAATGAATTAATGATTATGAAGAGAGTCATATTTACTGCCCTTCTGGCCATGATCATAACAGGCGCCAAGGCAAAGATCCTGATGACGCCTTACCTGCAGGCAGTTACCACCAATTCAGTCTGGGTTCTTGTTGAATGCGACAGCAAAGACACAGTGTGGGTTGATTATGGCAGGACGATGGCCTATGGCCGATCTGCAATGGCGTCGATCGTCTTGGCCACGGATGCCAAAGTTCCTTCCTATGTCCATAAGATCCAGATTACGGGGCTGAAGCCCAACAACGGCTATTATTACATGGCAAGGCAGGGCACTTCGCATTCATCGGGATATAATTTCCACACTGCCGTTGAGCCAGGGATTACATTCAGGCTTGTCTGGATGGCCGATTTCCGTACCAATACGAGTATCCATGACAAGATTGCCAAACTCGCGGCAGCGACCTATCCGCAGGTTTCTATTTACGGAGGAGATCTTTGCACCAGCAAGGACTACGCCTCATGGAAGAAGGAATTCTTCCGGTCAGACGAGCTTGATCTCATCTCAAGAGTGCCTTTCTTCAATACGACAGGGAACCATGAGGGGCTGGGTCCAAATACCACGGCTTTCCTGCAGAGTCCCGAGTCGGCATCGAAGAGCCAGGATTATTATTCCTTTGAATATGGGGACCTGCATGTACTTGTGCTTAATACAGAGCTGGATACCAAGCCGGGAAGTCCCCAGTATGAATTTGCCAAGAAGGACCTTGCCGATGCGGCGACATCCTGGAAGATCGTGGTATCACATAAACCAGCATACTGTGCGGGTGGTCACGGAGAAGACGCCGACATGGTCAGGATGACAAAAGATCTGTTCGAACCCAATCATGTTGACATGGTGATATCAGGGCATTCCCATTTTTACCAGCATAACGTTGTTGAGGGTATCCACCACCTTGTGATCGGTTCCGTTGGAGCTCCATTATATGACCCTGAAAAGGCCAGCTATACACAGCTCTCGGTGAAGGATTATTGCTGGGCTGTGATGGATGTGAAATACAGCCGTCTTATACTTACGGTTTACAATGCAAAGAACGAGAAGCTGGATGTGGTGGAGCTAAAGAAGTGAGATCAGCTTTTCATTAACTCCTTATAGAGTTCATAATTTTCGCTGTCGAAACAGACGAAGATTACTTTTTCAGGCAGGGGATTTTGTTCGAGGAATGCTTTAACCTCCTTTACGGTAATTTCGGCTGCTTTTTTCTTCGGAAAATGATAAATTCCCGTACTGATATTAGGGAAGGCGACTGTAATGCACTGATGTTCCCGGGCAAGTTTCAGGCTTTCTTTATAACAGGATGCAAGCAGCTCTTCTTCATGATTGGTGCCTGAATGCCATACGGGGCCGACGGTATGGATAACGAATTTTGCCGGGAGCTTAAATCCCTTGGTGATCCTGGCTTCGCCGGTGGGACAACCCTCTAGTAGCCTGCAAACTTCAAGCAGTCCAGGGCCTGCAGCCCTGTGGATCGCGCCATCTACACCTCCGCCTCCAAGAAGCGAGTTGTTTGCAGCATTAACGATGGCATCCACTTTAACGGTGGTTATATCACCTTGTATTAAATCGATCCTGTCTTTCATCATTGTTGTTGTAGCTGTTTAAATAGTTATTTATGAGTTCTTTACACTATTAAATTGCTTGTGGAAGACTTCCATAAACTCCCTGGTGATCTTTGAGTTTGTGGTGATGATCTCTTTGCCAAAGATATAATTTTCCCCTGAATTAAAATCGGTCACAATGCCGCCGGCGTTCTTAACCAGGATCGTTCCCGCTGCCACGTCCCACGGGCTGAGGCCATATTCATAGAACCCTTCAAAACGGCCACAGGCCATATAGGCCATATCGGCGGCTGCAGAGCCAAGCCGGCGGATACCGTGACAATGTTGCATAAGATATTTGAAGAATCTCAAATAGTCATCCAATTGGCTGAAGTCGTAATAAGGGAAGCCTGTGGCAATCAAACTTTCAGCCAGTCTGGCGGTATCAGAAACCCTGATCTGCTGGCCATTAAGATATGAGGGCGATCCTTTCCAGGTGTAGAAACATTCTTTCTGATTGACTTCCAGGATAACTCCCACGACAACCTCCTTTTTATCCATCAGGGCAATGCTAATCGAATAGACAGGTACGCCATGAATGAAATTCGTGGTGCCGTCGAGCGGGTCGATGATCCAGTTCAGATCCTTCAGCTCCATTTCCGGGTTTTCCTCGGCAATGAAGCCGGTGCCCGGGAGGATCTCCGACAATCCTTTCACAAGCATGCTTTCTGAGTTCTTATCAACATAGGTCACATAATTATGAAGACCTTTAGTTTCAATATCCGAGACCTGCAGCTTATTTACTTCCGACCGGATGAACTTAGCGGTTTGGCGGGTCAGGTCACAAACCTGTTCAGTTATTTTCTTTAATTCCATAATTCTTTTTACTAAAGTACCAGAATCCAAGGAATCCTGTGATCACGAGCAGAACGGCAATACCCTCAGCCTGCGTAAGATGCAATCCCAGGATATCATAGACCCTGTTAATCCTTATCCTCTCAATGAAAAACCGTTCAATCCCGTTCAGGATAAGGTAAAGACAAAAGAGAAACCCGGGGGTCCTCAATTTCTTGCGGAGACTCCAGAGGATCCCGAATATTAACAGTCCTATTAATGTCTCATAAAATGGCGTCGGGAAGACAGGCGCTGCCAGCACATGGCAGTGTGGCGAGCTACAGTTCAGGATCTGCAAGCCTTCATCAATGACATTGTGGGGGTATTTGAATGACCACATCCAATTTGGCAGAAACCCAAGCCAGCCTGGTTTCGGGGATGTGTTCACAATTCCCCAGCAGCCATCGCCTGCAAGCTGACATCCGATCCGGCCGACGGCATATGCCAGGATCAGTCCGGGTGCTGCCACATCCAG
>JBEKQA010000106.1:0-11264 GCA_049520195.1 Bacteroidales bacterium | reverse complement strand
TATCTCAGGGAAAATATCTTTCTCTGTCGCTAATCCCGGTTCTTCCTTGTTTATGATCGTCTCTTCTTTTGTAAGCGTATCAACCTTCTGAGGAATGCTGCCAAGGATAAGTCCCGATTCTGTGAATGACAGAAGGCCTGCCTGCTGGCTTTTTGAAAATTTCCCGGGAAGCTCAAGAAAATAATACTGGTCAGGATCGGGTTGCTGAGAAGTGGTTACCTTCATCCCCATGATCTTGTATTCCACGGAATTAGCCATTACCACATTCTTTAGCCCTAGGTATTTCAGGGCATATTCTGAATAAGGGCCTTTGTAATTCTCAATCCTGTCAATCTCTACATCGATCCGGATCACGGTCCTGGGAAGTGAGTAAAAGACGCCTTCCTTACTGGTAACAGAAGAATTGTTATCAATATGAAAAACATTGATCTGGGAAAACCCCTGATTCATGAAGAATCCTGAAAAGATAAAGGTCAGGAATAGAATAAGTCTGCGCATTTTACTTGTGTTTTAGAAAATGATATTGATTCATTGCTCTCCTATCCAAGCGATCTTTTCTTTTTCAGCAGAAGCAACCCTGCAAAAGTAATAATTCCATTAACAAGCAATAATTCGAATCCGAATTTATAGCCGCTGAAAAGAATATCTGAATAGCTGCTCAGGAAATAACATATCACCGGTGAAGCGATTACCACAACCGGAACCCAGCGGTCTTTCACATCATACGGCATAAACAGCCCGAAGGCATATAATCCCAGCAATGGGCCATAAGTGTACCCCGCAATCGTGAACAGCTTATCAATGACTGCCCTGTCGTTAATGACCCTGAAGATCGCTATCACCAACAGCAGCAACACTGCAAAGCAAAAATGTATGAGATAGCGTACCCTTTGCTTTTGCTTTTCACTCAAATCCTGACGCTTATCGAGGCCAAGAAAATCTATGCTAAAACAGGTGGTAAGTGAAGTCAACGCTCCATCAGCACTGGGATAAGCTGCCGAGATTAACCCGACAAGGAATACCATCCCGGCAACAGGACCAAGATATTGGATCGCAATTGTCGGAAAGAGATCATCTGTTCTTGCGGGAACTTTAATTCCTGCCCGGTCGGTATAAATATAGAGCACTGCTCCAAGCACCAGGATGATGAAATTCACCAGTACCATGATCCCCGTAAATGTGAACATGTTCTTTTGGGCATCTTTCAGACTTTTACAGCTGAGGTTTTTCTGCATCATTTCCTGGTCAAGGCCCGTCATCACGATAGCTATGAAAGCGCCGCTTAACAATTGTTTCAGGATGAATCGTTTATCATGCCAGTCGCTGAATACCATTTTCGAATAGGAACTGTGAATTACATCTGAAAACATGACAGGAAGTGAGCTTCCAAGATTATGAATAATAAATGCAATGGAAAAGATCAGTGCAAGCAACATAAAAGTAGTCTGGATCATGTCGGTCCAGATAATGGTTTTTATTCCTCCTTTAAAGGTGTACAGAAGTATCAGGACGATAAAAATCAAAACGGTGACTCCAAAAGGTATTTTCCAGGCATCAAATACAAATAACTGTAATACATTAACAATGAGGAACATTCTGAATGAAGCCCCGATGACTCTGGAGATGATAAAATAAAATGCACCTGATTTATATGACCAGAATCCAAAGCGGGTGCCTAAGTAAGTATAAATGGAGGTCAGGTTGAGCCGATAATAAAGGGGCATCAGGATAGTCGCAATCACAATATAACCAAACACATAGCCCAGAACCAGCATCATATATGAGAATTGCGTCGATCCTACCCAGCCGGGAACAGAGATAAAGGTCACACCCGACATGGATGCTCCGATCATTCCATAAGCCACGACAAACCAGGGAGAAGCTTTGTTACCAAGAAAAAAGGTGCGGTTTGTGGCTCTCCTGGCAGTTATCCAGGTAACAAGGAACAATAGGAGCGTGTAGGAAAGAAAAATGATCAGGATAGTCGTTGGGTTCACGAGGTCGGTAATTATTGGTTCCTGTTTTGGTCCTCATTGGAAATAGTTTCAGCGAAAGAGATAAGATCGGGAAAAACAAAATCAATACAGTGGTGATTCTTCCTGATCTGACTGATATCTTCTGACAGGAATACATTGATCATTTTAAGTCTTCTTCCAAACAACATATCGGAAATAGAATCGCCTACCATCACAGATCGCTTGAAGTTAATCTCCGGGAAATCTCTCCTGGCCATAAGTGCCATCCCAACATTGGGCTTTCGCATCAATGATCGTGTCTTCTCAAGATGCGGACTGTTATATATCCGGTCAATTCTGCCTCCCGTTTTTTCAATTTCTGTGATCATTCTCCGGTGAAGGGTTTCGAGCTCTTCCTCTGTCATTATGCCTTTCCCGATCCCCTGCTGGTTGCTTACTATAATAATTCTCCCGAACTTCAGGGAAAGTCTTTTCAGCGCTTCAGTCACACCAGGAAGAAACTCAAACTGTTCCCATCTTTGCACATATCCTCCAAGGATGCGTGTGTTGATCACGCCATCCCTGTCAAGGAACAGGCTCCAGCCGGAATCAATCTTCAAATCTCTTAAATTCATCCTGTGCGGTCATATAATCTTCGGGAACCCCGATATCCAGAAAATATCCTTTGGCCGGATAACCATAGAGGCCCGAATTTTTATAGCATTTCTCGAAACAATCCTTCTCAATTGAGAATTTCTTACCAAATGTGGTGGAAGTCAGGAACCGTTTGTTAATCAGGTAAATCCCTCCATTGATATAACCCTCGCCAGAATCCTGTTGTTTTTCAACAAAGCCTGTCACCTTTCTGGTTGAATCTATCTTAACCGTGCCAAACCTGGATGTATCGTCCAGAAATCTCAGGGCCATGGTGAGGTCAGCTTCTGATTTCAGGTGATGGTTCAGCATTGCTTGTAAGTCAATTCTGAACATGCTGTCGCCGTTCATGGCAAAAACCATCTCCCCCTCAACCTGCTGCAATGCATTTACAATCCCGCCTCCAGTTCCCAAAGGCTCTTCCTCAAATGCATACGAGATGGAGAGATGCTTGTAACGGTCTTTAAAATGATTCTCAATCTTCTCATGTTTATAGCCAACCGAAAGGATCACCTTTTGAATATCCTGCCCAGTGAGAAAGTTTAATAGATACTCAAGAAAAGGCCTGTCATTGACCAGGGCCATTGATTTCGGCTTATCATTGACAACCTTTTGCAGCCTCGTTCCAAAGCCACCAGCAAGAATAATTGCTTCCAATATGTGGTTTATTTAGGAAAAATCGTCGATTCAACATATTCACAGATGATGTGCCCGATCATGATGTGCGACTCTTGTATCCTCGGCGTTTTGGTCGAGGGAACATTGATCAGAAAATCACAGAGATTCTTCATCTTACCACCGGTTTCCCCTGTCATACCTATGGTTATTATCCCCATTTCACGAGCGGTTTCAAGTGCACGAATGATGTTCTTTGAATTCCCAGATGTAGAGATTGCGACAAGAACATCGCCTTCAACGCCGCTCCCTTTTAATATCCGGGAATAAATTTCATCAAAGGAATAATCATTTGCGACTGCCGTCAAGTAGGATGTATTGACGTGTAATGCCTCAGAAGGAAGAGGATCCCTGTCATAGTTAAACCGACCGGAGAATTCAGCAGCAAGATGTTGCGCATCGGCAGCGCTGCCTCCATTACCACAGAACAACACCTTGTTACCATTGCAAAAAGCTTCTGAACATGTTGCTGCAGCATCCTGGATCTCTTTTAAAAGCTGCTTGTCTTCAAGTATGTGCTGTTTCGTCAGAATTGATTCATTTATAGCTTCCTCTATTTTCATTTATATCATTTTTACAAAGATAATTCATAAAACCAAAAACCGATTTCTGTACTCAGTTTCTCATCACATGGTCCATGTTGACAAGCCTTTTGAGGTAAATTCATAGCGTTTGGATTGGCCGCCGAACTTCTTCAATGCTTCAATAACCGCCGATCTTGTAATCCCGGGACAGTAGAAAAACATAAACCCACCCCCACCAGCTCCTGATATCTTTCCACCGGTTGCTCCATGCTGAATTGCTGTTGCGTATATGTCGTCAATGAGGGGATTGGTGATCCCTGCTGCCATATTCTTCTTATTCTGCCATCCAAAATCAAGGATCTCTCCAATCTTTCCCAGCTCACCCTTGAGAAGAGCCTCTTTCATCATCACGGCTTGTTCTTTAAGCTTATGCATCGCTTCTATCGTCTTTTCATTCCGGTCACTCACATTTTTCGATTGTTGCTCTATGATGACCGACGACAGACGGCTGGTTTCAGTATGATATAGCACCAGGTTATGCGAAAGCTCATCCAGGTATTTTTCATGAATTCTCAGTGGATTTACAATCACTTTATCTTCCTTTGAAAACTCCATAAAGTTGACTCCACCAAATGTGGCAGCATACTGATCCTGCTTCCCGCCAGCCATACCCAGGTCAACCCGTTCAATTTCATAGGCAAGATGAGCCAGGTCGTAATCTCCCAAAGGTAGTCCGAGCCATTCGCTGAAGGCTCCAAGAATAGCTACGACCAGTGTGGATGAGGTTCCCAGGCCAGAGCCGGGAGGCGCATCAACATAAGTTGTTAGTTCAAATGAGAGCGGTTTCTTTACGAAGTCATTTACAACCCTGTTGTAGATCCCCTTTATAAGATCAAGTTTGCCGTCAATTGGCAAGGCTGGCATATTCTCATAAGTATAGCGCTCATTTTTATCCACTGAATTCAGAATTATCTTCTTGTCATCCCGGGGCTCGATAGTGGCATAAGCGTACATGCTGATTGTGGCATTCAGGATCCTACCACCAAAAAGTTCTGAATATGGAGCTACATCTGTCCCGCCACCGGCTAGTCCCAGTCTCAACGGAGCTTTACTTCTAATTATCATCAGATTTTACTTTGATTTTTAACAATCTACATCAATTAAAATTCACTCTTTAATTGTCACGTATTACGCGTCACGATTTTCTCCTCGCTACCACGTCAATGGCCTCTACCATCCTCCCCCACGAGTATTTAAGCTTTTCCACGGCGGAATTAGCAGAAAACTCATTCTCCCTCTTCTCTTCATAAAAACGGATAATTGCAGTTGCTATTTCTTTTTCAAATGGTTTCACAATATACCCTACTCTGCCATCCGGAACAAACTCTGAAAGGCCACCTACATCGGTGATAATCATCGGCTTATTGAAATGATAAGCGATTTGAGTTACACCGCTTTGTGTTGCATTCTTGTACGGCTGAACCACGAGATCTGCAGCACAAAAATAATCTGCAACGACGCTGTCCGGAATGAATTCATTTCGCATTATGACATGTTCCCTCAGATTTAGCTGATCCAGCAGGTCATAATAAGGTTTTGGATCAGTATAAAACTCCCCGGCAACGATGAGTTTCAGTGAGTGTGAGTGTAAGCGTTCATCGGCAAATGCTTTCAGGAGGAGGTCAAGCCCTTTATAATCGCGGATAAAGCCAAAGAACAGAACATAGGAGAAAGCCGTATCAAATCCCAGGCGCTTTTTTGCCTCCTCTTTTGGAACGCATACCCCGAAATTGTCATACAGGGGATGAGGGCAAAAGACGATAGGTTTTAATTTAGAACCCAAAAATTGCAGTGTTTCGGAATGCACTGACCGCGACATGGCAACGAAACCATCAGCCGAATTGACCCAGTAACGGATTAAAAGCCTGTCTCCTGGTCGCTTTTCATGTGGGATCAGGTTATCAATAATTGAGACGATCTTACTATGCTTGTTCTTCCTGATAATCCTGCAAATGGTTCCGAGACAAGGTGCCATGAAAGGGATCCAGAATTTGACGATGACCAGGTCGGGAGATTCTTTTCTTATCTGCCTGCCTACACTCAACCAGTTTAAGGGATTTATTGAGTTGATTCTGACTTTTATGGGAATTCCCTTTGGGGCAGGGTCTTCAGAGTATTGGGTCTTTCCCGGAAAAAGAAATCCGGGGTACTGCAAACTAAATGTATATATAGTAACTTCATTACCCTGGTCAATGTACTCTCTGGCCAGCCGTTCGTTATAGGTTGCAAGACCACCCCTCAGAGGATGGGCCGGTCCTATGATCACGACTTTAAGTTTGTCAGAGTCCAAGCTTTCTTTCAATCAGATATTGGTTTTTATCGGCAGCCGTCCGGGAGATCATCTCACCCAGGAAGCCTGCCACAAAGAGTTGGGTTCCCATGATCATGAATAAAAAACCGAAATAGAACAATGGACGTTCGGTCATTTTGAAGGCCTGGTAAACGAACTTGGCATAAGTAAGGTAACCTGCAATGATAAACCCGGCAAGAAAAAGCAGTGATCCCAGCAATCCAAAGAAATGCATCGGTCTCTTACCAAAACGTGCAGTAAAGTTGATGGTCAGAAGATCAAGATACCCCTTCAGGAAGCGATCAAGCCCGTATTTCGTCTTTCCGTACTTTCTTTTCCTGTGAACCACAACCTTCTCCCCAATGCGATTAAATCCAGCCCATTTGGCAATGACGGGTATATAACGATGCATCTCGCCATAAACCTCGATGCTTTTAACTACATCGTTCTTATATGCTTTCAACCCACAGTTGAAGTCATGAAGCTTGATCCCCGACATCCGGCGTGTGGTCCAGTTATAGAATTTTGTCGGGATGGTCTTCGAAATGGGGTCATATCTTTTCTTTTTCCAGCCCGAAACCAGGTCATATCCGCTATTCCTGATCATATCATACAACCCGGGTATTTCATCCGGACTGTCCTGCATATCAGCATCCATAGTTATCACTACGTCCCCCACTGCATTGGCGAACCCGACATTTAGGGCGGCAGCTTTGCCATAGTTCCTCCTGAATTTGATCCCTTTGAAGTTCGAATTCCCCTGGGCCAGTTCTTCAATGACTTTCCAGGAGCCATCCCGGCTCCCATCATCGATAAACAGCACTTCATAGGAGAATTGATTTTCCCGCATCACCTTTTCTATCCATACAGCAAGCTCGTGAAGCGACTCTTCCTCATTCAACAGAGGTATGACAATTGATATATTCATTCATTAGAGATTAAACCATCTTTGGTGCGTTCGGATCATCCTTTTTAACGAAAATGGAAAGTATCAGTGCTATTACCGCCGACCAGAACGCATTTCCAATAAAACTCCAGATGACCATCCAGACCGGTGTTAAAAACCTTTGCGTCATTGACAATGCCTGATCCATCTGCTCCTGTGTCATCGAACCTGCCTTTGCTTCCATCTTGTTCCTTGTCTGCTGCATTATTTCATCTATGAGTCCGGTGTTGATATACTTTACATAAAAATAAACGAAGATGGAAGAAAGAATGGTGGCAAACAAGCCGATAAGAAAATTCACGGAAAATGCCTTTCCATAAGTCATAAAACCATTTAAAGCGGTCTTGCGGTATTGAAGAGTGCCTATAAGCATACCCCCAATCAAAAGCACGAATGCCAGATATTGCATAGGCTTATTCATATATAGGTTTGCTACATACATGATCAGGGAATAAACAATAAGTGCCAATCCTGTACCCACGCCATAGGTCAGGGCATGCGTTGTCATTGAGGTTTTCTTTTCTTCCATTGTTTTAGGTTTTAAGGGTGATCTGAGAGCAAACATACAAAAAATTATGAAGAATGGTGTTAAAAGCCGACAAAATTGTATCTTTGCGGCTGGGTAAGTCTTATACGACCAGCTCCCGTCAAACTCCCCCAGGTCCGGAAGGAAGCAAGGGTAAGATGGTTGAGCGGTGCGATATAAGGGGCTTACCCTTTTTTTAGTTTATATTTGCTATTTTAAACTGCCTTAAACACTTGGCACTTGACACTTGATATTTGACACTTGACAAATCACACTTCACAACTCATACTTCACTCTCCCGATGACTATTGGGGACGCGTTACGATAAACCAGGTCAGTCGACAGCCTGAAAGGTAGCATTTTTTATTCAAATTCAAACTATGTTGCTAAAAGTACATCCTGAAAATCCGGGAGAACGGCAGCTGAAGATCATCACCGATTGCCTGCATGATGGTGGGATTGTCATCTATCCTTCGGATACCATCTATGGGATGGGATGTGATATCACAAAGATCAAGGCAGTCGACAGAATTGCTCAGATAAAAGGCATCAAACGGGAAAAAGCCAATTTTTCCTTTATTTGTCGCGACCTGAGCCATCTTTCCGATTTTACAAGGCCGATACCGAATCATATATTCCGCTTGATGAGAAAAGCTTTACCCGGGCCGTTTACCTTCATCCTAAATGCCAATAACAACGTTCCTCATTATTTTCAAAGCAAGAAGAAAACGGTGGGTATTCGTATCCCCAACCATTTTGTTCCCCTTCAGATCGTTGAAAAATTGGGCAATCCAATCATGACCACCTCTATCCACGATGAGGATGAGATTATCGAGTATTCAACCGATCCTGAACTGATCTATGAAAAATATCGGGATATTGTTGATATTGTTGTCGATTCAGGTTATGGAGGCAACATCGCTTCCACAGTTGTCGATTGTACCGGCGATGAACCTGTAATCATCAGGGAAGGCAAGGGAGATTTAGAGCAGTATCTATAGTTCAGTAGTTATTCATCACCAATCATTGGGTTCGTGACGCGTAACATGAATCGTGTGCGGATCCCGTTGATAATAAACACTATGACTCCTTCTAAGGGATTAATAAGGCAACAGGTCTAAGAAACTTTATGAACACTATTGGAAAAGTAAAATTTAACTCCTACTTTTGCACCCTCAAAATTTAAGGCAGATTCGCTAGCTCAGTAGGTAGAGCATCGCCCTTTTAAGGCGGGGGTCCTGGGTTCGAATCCCAGGCGGATCACGAAAGGCCTTTTGACAATCAGGCCGATAACACGGAAACCAGCGGAAACGCTGGTTTTTTTTTACTTCCTTTTACAACCGTTTACACACGGTTAATAACTTTTACTGACAAGTTTGTCAGTTATGTTGACAGTTCGTATCTTTGAGCTGACAACTTTTTTTAATCTCAGAAAAATGGCTTCAGTAGTGTTTTATCTTGATAAGGAAGTGGATGAAAACTCTTTGATATTCGTCTCATTTACCTTTAACCATGCACGTTTAAGACTTTCCACAGGAATGCATGTTCCCTTAAAAAATTGTGATCATGAAAATCAAAGAGCCAAACCTGAAAAAGATTATCGTGAAGTAAATAAGAAGTTGCGTGAAACTGTCAACTTTTTTCAGGATAAGTACGATGAGCTGTTCCCTAAGGGAGTGCAGCTTTCTAAAGATGATACAGCGGGTAAATCCAAAGAAATCCTTGAGGCATATAAGATATTTACTGGCAAGAAAAAAGTGACTTCAACTGTTCCGATATCTTTAATTTCCTTTATTGCAATTTTCCAGGATCGATATAAAAACAAGTTCAACCCTGCACATCTGAACCATTATAATGGTTTAAAGAATCATCTGGAAGATTTTCAGACAAAGAAAAGTTTCAGAATTGACTTTGATACCATCGGTAAGGATTTCTATATTAAATTCACTGACTACTTAGCTGCGCTTGGGTTGAAGCCAAATACAATTGGGGCTCACATCAAAAGAATCAAAAGATTGATGAACGAAGCAATAGAGGATAAGCTGACAACAAACCAAGACCACCATAAGCGAGACTTCAAGATTATCAAGGTAGACGTTGATACTGTTTACCTGACAGAAAATGAAATCATAACCTTGTACGAGATGACAATTGATTTACCAGCGAAGAGAAAAATACGGGACATTTTCGTTCTGAATTGTTATACGGGGCTAAGACATTCTGACTGGCCAAAGGTCTCAGTTGATAATATCCATGATGGAAAGTTGTATGTCCGGACACAGAAAACGGATGAACCTGTCATAATACCTGTTAAGCCCTTGGTATCAGAGATACTGGAGAAATACGGGACTATAGATGTCCCCACACTTCAGAAAACAAATGAAGCAATCCGGTGGATTGGTGAAAAGGCCTTTGATCAGAAGCTTGGTGCGGGGAATATTAAAAAGTGGCTGGAGATCAGAACCCACACAGCCAGAAGGTCTTTTGCAACAAATGCTTATCTGGCAGGTATTCCAATGCATGATATCATGCAAATAACCGGACACCGGACAACTGAATCATTCCTGAAATATATCAGGGTCACGAAGCTCGAGACAGCGGAAAAACTCAAGGATCATCCTTTCTTCAGTTAGGATCCCTTTCTCATATAAATTGTTTACTCCTAATAAGAGATTCCTGAATATCTTTTGGATTATACAATCTATCGTAATCCGAAAAAGTTTCTCTTTATCTCTTTAAAATCAAGTTCAGGAAAAAATTCCTTGATAAATTCTTGATAGATGACCGAATTTGATTTTTTCCCATCATAGGCTTTAGAAATTTCATGTAAATTTCCAGAAATGGGAAGCAAGTGTGCAACCTTATGATGCAAAAGAAAATGACTTGTAATTTTAAAACAACCGACCCAGGAACTATCTATATCACCGACTTTTTGATAGAAGACTTCAAACAATTGTGAAATTGGACGATAGTTATAATAAAACATTGAATAGTCAGGTTTGGGTTCAATACGTTCTATCTCGGTCCTCAATAAATCATTATCAAATATTGCTACATCCTGAATTGATTTTGTATCAATGATCTCCTGATGGATTTTCTTCTCCTCATACTCAACCATTCGAGGTTGATATTGGGTTTCCCCTTTCTTTTCGAAATATATACTCTCTTTTAGCCATGTTTGATCATCTTTCTCCGATATCCAAATTTCCAAAAAGAGATCCTCATGTTTGCGAATTTCAATTTTCCTTTCCATAAGATCCTTATTTTTATTTTTAGTTAAAAAGTTATTTGTAAAAATAAGAAAATTAGGCAAATGAATATATTAAAAAAATCCTAACTACATATTGCCCCCTTGATTGCCATCATAAAACCAGTTTCACTTGCAATGAAACCTACAATTCTCAAGTACAACCACCTTCCTGCCGAACAGTACTATTTTTGTGTCTCATTGGTTTCCGTTCCTTCATAAAGCGCCCTAATGGGTTCTTCTATGATGTTCAACCCCTGATCAGTGTTCTACTCCCCATTCTTTAGACCACGATTTAGCTTTTCTTAATTGAATTTTTAAAGATATAATTTGTTGTAATCCCTGTTAATATTGGGAAATAACTCGAAGAGTTATTCTCGATGTTAA
>JBEKQA010000105.1:0-12002 GCA_049520195.1 Bacteroidales bacterium | reverse complement strand
CTGCAAAATGAGCGTACCGGCAGGCTACGATCGGTGATTGATGCCGAAGAGAAGGAAAGGCAGCGTTTGTCGCGTGAAATCCACGACGGTATCGGGCAGTCTCTTATCGCACATAAACTTAGGCTGGAGAGCCTCCTATATATGAATGATCCCGAGATCAAGGATCAGATCAGGGTGTTGAAGGATCAGTTTAACGTAACGATTGATGAGATCCGGCGCATCTCTAACAACCTTATGCCCTCGGTTCTGGAGGTATTCGGGATCACCCTGGCTCTCAGGAACCTTTGTGAAGAGACGGAAGAGCACGGTTCGCTGGGGATTCTTTTCCAGACAACCGGCGAATTGGAGGAGATCAACACAAAAACAAAAACTTACCTTTATCGAATTTCTCAGGAAGCACTGAATAATATCCTGAAACATGCCGGGGCTAAAGAAGTTACTTTTACCTTGTCCAGGTCAAAAGATATGATTACTTTTATTCTCCGGGATGACGGAAAAGGATTTGATATGGGAGATGCTGCCTGGGAGAAAGGAAACGGCCTCCATAATATGCGTGAGAGGGTAGCATTAATGCAGGGGACGATCAGCATACTTTCAGCCCCGGGAGAGGGAACAACAATAATCATCAGAGAACTTGAGAACCTCAAGCCTGATCTGCTGATCATGGATATTTCTCTTCCGGAGATATCCGGAATCGAGCTTACTAAAAAAATCACAAGTGACTATCCGGGGATCAAGGTTCTCATCCTTTCCATGTACAACAGTGAAGAATTCATTTTCAATTCTTTAAAAGCAGGAGCCAAAGGCTACCTGCCTAAAAATACCTCACGGGAAGAGTTGCTTGAAGCCATATATACTGTAAATAGGGGTGAAGAATTCTTCAGTGATTCGGTTTCTAAGATTATGCTGAAAAGCTACATCAAAAGAGTTGTTGATGAGAGTCAGTCTGAGAGTAAATCAAATGCCATACTGACCAGTCGTGAGATCGAGATCCTTAAACTTTATGTTGAAGGATTGATTAACAAGGAGATAAGCGACAAGCTCGATATCAGCATCCGTACTGTAGAGACCCATAAGAATCACATAATGAGGAAATTGGGATTGAAATCGACCGTTGAGCTCGTAAAATTCGCCATCCGGAATAAAATTGCCGAGATCTGACCTCCTTTGTCCTGAAAATGAAGATCCTACATCCGGACAATACGTGATTCTCGTAAATCAGAAATCTTTTCTCTTATCCAACTGTCAGTAAATTACAGGATTGTACAATATTTTTATTGTCCGTAAAATTGTGCGTCTCTATTGATAGCGAAACAATTCTGCCCCAAATGAATCAATGTTTTACGCCTGTCAGGTCTATCCTGGCCATGTTATTTATCTCACTTTTCGTCGCTCCCTGTTTTTCGCAGACCGAAGACACACATCAGAATGAAAAACAATCTTCAAATCCTGTTCAGTTCAATGTAGGCGCTGACCTGGTCAGCCGATACATATGGCGCGGGAAAGATTACGGCAACTCACCGGCCATTCAGCCCAATGTATCTTTCTCATATGCCGGGTTAAAAGTCGGTGTTTGGGGATCCTACGGAGTTATTTACAAAGAAGGTACAGGCAACTATTCAGAGTTTGATCCTTATATCTCGTATACTTTGAAATGGTTCACAATCGGAATTACAGATTATTTCTACCCGAACGAAGCTGAACCCAATATCGACAATAAATATTTTAACTACAAACCCAATACCACAGGCCACACATTTGAGGGCTGCTTTACTTTTACCGGTCCTGAGAAATTTCCGTTACAAGTATATGTTGGAACCCTGTTTTACGGAGCAGACAAAGGATCGCACCCTGAAGGAGTTTTTGAATCCGGGACCAATAACAATTATTCCACCTACTTTGAAGCATCATATCCCTTTGCGATCAAGGGGATCGGTGTAAAACCTTTCATTGGAGGGATCCCTTTCGGGAGTGGATGGTACGGACCCTATGGAGGCGTGGTCAACACAGGACTGACAATTTCAAAATCAATAAAAATTTCCAAGGAATACGAGTTACCTGTATATGGATCTGTTATTTCCAATCCACAGGCACAAAGTATCTTCCTTGTTTTTGGGGTCTCATTGTAGACTGGCGTGTTGGCGAACAAGCAAACTGATGAGTAAAATAATAAAACATCATAAATTTTTTATTCCTACTTCTTAATTTTTAATTCTAAAACACTATGGGACAATTTGACACTGGTTCAACGGGGTTTATGCTGCTTTCAGCGAGCCTCGTTATGCTTATGACACCCGCCCTCGCTTTCTTTTACGGAGGGCTGGCGACAAAAAGAAATATCCTGGGAATTATGATCCAGAGTTTTGCTTCTCTGGGATGGACAACTGTTTTATGGTTTGCATTCGGCTATTCTCTTTGCTTCAGCGGTGGCGCTGGAGGATTTTTTGGGAATCTTGACAAAGCTTTCCTGAATGGGGTAACAATGGATTCTGTATTTGCCGGAAATGGCAAGATCCCTGAAATTGTTTTCATTGCTTACCAGATGATGTTTGCTATCATCACACCAGCCTTGATCACCGGTGCTTTTACCAACCGGGTAACATTTAAATCATACATGATCTTCCTCACCGCATGGCAGATCCTTGTTTATTATCCTTTCGTTCACATGATCTGGGGTGGTGGATTACTTGCCCAGTGGGGTGTTCTGGATTTTGCAGGTGGTATCGTTGTTCATGCCATTGCAGGGTTTGCAGCTCTGGCTTCTGTTTTCTATGTTGGTGCCCGGGTGGATAAAAATTCAACACCTAACAGCATTCCCTTGGTAGCCATTGGGTCAGGGTTACTGTGGTTTGGATGGTACGGTTTTAATGCAGGAAGCGAACTACAGGTCGACCATATTACGGCTATAGCCTTCTTAAACACAGATATTGCCGCATCATTTGCCACTGCAGCATGGGTTGTGATTGAATGGATCAGGGAAGGCAGGCCAAAATTACTCGGATTGCTTACGGGTTCTATTGCAGGTCTTGCGACCATCACTCCCTGTGCCGGATTTGTTCCGCTATGGGCCTCACCATTAATTGGGATTGCTGCTGGTTTGCTTTGCTATCTTGCCGTTCAGTGGAAAAACAAGATGAAATGGGATGATGCTCTTGATGTCTGGGGCGTTCATGGTGTTGGGGGAGTCTTGGGAACGATACTGCTTGGAGTATTTGCCAGTAAATTGATCAATCCTTCGGTTTTAGTCAATGGTTTGGCTTTTGGTGAAACATCCTTTTTCTTAAAGGAACTTATCACGGTCCTTGCAGCATCAGCCTATGCATTCGTATTTACATATGTCATGCTTGCGCTTATTAACCTGGTTGTAAGAGTCAGGGTCTCAGAGGAAGATGAAAAACTGGGGCTCGATATCGCTATCCATGGTGAAAAGGCCTATGATGAAGGAAGCCTTTAAACTTTAAAGGTCGTAATGAGTAATGAGTAATTAAATAATTATATATTAGATAATTGCTCATTACTCATTTGTTATTCCCTATCCCTCCGATACACTGCATCCCTCCTCTTTCCAATTAAATACCCGTCTTAATTTAGTTTCTCAGAAACCCTCTTTTCTTAACCTATTTCTTTAAAATTGTCATAATTTTGATGCGGGAAAACCACCTCATTCTGCTCATTTTACAATTGTCCATGAAAAAAGTAGTATTCATAAATGAAATGGTGAAAGCCATGAAGAAGGAACATAAGGCAGGACATTCTATTGGTTTTGTGCCTACTATGGGGGCGTTACATGATGGACATATTTCACTGGTTGGCAAATCAAAAAAAGAAAATGATATAACGATATCCAGCATCTTTGTGAATCCTGTTCAGTTCAACAATAAACAGGATCTTGAGAATTATCCGCGTAACCTTGATGAAGATTTGAAGATGCTTCAGTCAGCAGGTTGTGATTATGTTTTCGTTCCTGAAACTGAGGAGATTTATCCCGATGGGAATCCGGATATTGAAATTGATTTCGGGACACTTGACAAGGTTCTCGAAGGCAAATTCCGTCCGGGTCATTTTAAAGGAGTTGCTATAATCGTAAAAAAACTATTTGAGATTGTGACTCCTGATAATGCATATTTCGGGAAAAAAGACTATCAACAGTTACTTATCATCCGGCAATTGGTGTCGACTTTTGAGCTCCCGGTGAAGATTCATGCTTGTCCAATTGTTCGTGAACAGGATGGATTGGCCATGAGTTCCCGGAATTTACTGCTCACAATCGGCGAACGGCAAATAGCTTCCAATATTTACGAAATCCTTTGTAAAGTAAAAGAGAAAGCCGGTCATATACCGGTAAAAGAGCTTCAAGGTTGGGCTGTCAAGAAAATAAATTCGAATCCTGGTTTCCGTGTTGAATATTTCGAGATCGTTGATAAAAAAGATCTTCATATCCTCGAAAACTGGAAGGAAAAAGAAAATGCCCTTGCCTGTGTTGCCGTTTTTCTTGGAGATGTAAGGCTCATCGATAATATGGAACTTTTTTCGTAATTTTGCACCATGATGCAGATCGAGATACTGAAATCCAAAATCCACAGGGCAACAGTTACCCAGGCGGATATCAATTACGTTGGCAGTATCACCATTGACGAAAACCTTATGGAAGCAGCCAATCTTATTGAATTTGAGAAGGTTCATGTGTTAAATATAAACAACGGAGAACGGATCGAAACTTATGTAATTAAGGGAAAAAGAGGAAGCGGGATCATTTGCCTGAACGGAGCGGCTGCCAGGAAATTTGTAGTCGGAGATATCACGATCATTGCCTCTTATGCAATGATGGATTTTGAAGAGGCAAAGAAATTCAAACCGCTGCTAATTTTTCCTGACAAGAACAACCAACTGACCAAGGGTAAAAAACACTAATAATGGCATTGTTCAACGAGGTATCTACCACTTTCAGGAGTAAAATCACTACATTTATCAAATTCATTTTTTTCCTGGGTCTGGGATTACTCATCATTTGGCTGTCAATACGCAACCTTACCTCTTCCGAAAAGAACGAAATCATACATTCTTTCCGGATTGCCAACTATAACTGGGTCTTTCTTGCAATTATCCTTGGAATCCTCAGCCATGTCATCCGTTCATTGCGGTGGATGATCTTCTTTGAGCCCATGGGCTATCATCCTTCGTTGAAGAATACCTTCTATGCCGTGATGGTGGGATATTTTGCAAACATGGCATTCCCAAGACTCGGTGAAGTTACCCGTTGTGGCGTTCTTGCAAAGTATGAGAAGATCCCGTTTAATAAATCCTTCGGGACGGTCATCACGGAAAGAGCACTCGATATGATCATTTTTTTCATGTTGTTCTTCCTGACCATATTTACGCAGATTGGTACCTTGCACGATTATCTGGATAAACATGTTTACCCCGGCCTACAAGGAAAATTTATTCATCCATTCTCGAACCCGCTTATCCTGGGTGGATTAGCAGGTTTTATTGCTTTAGTTGTCCTGTTGTTTTTTATTCTGAGAAAAAGGATCCGTAATAGTAAGTTATATCATAAGATCTTAGGGCTGATCCTCGGCTTCTGGGAAGGATTTAAATCACTAAGCCAAATCCGGAAGCCTGTTCTTTTCGTCTTTTATTCACTGGCCATCTGGTTCCTTTATTTCCTAATGGTCTATGTTTGTTTCTTTTGCTTTGTCTCAACAAGCTCATTGAGTCTTGGCGCTGCATTGTCCTCCCTGGTTCTCGGAAGTATTGGGATAATGATAACTCCCGGAGGTATTGGGTTATATCCTGCAATTGTGCAGGAGACATTACTGCTTTATGGCCTTTTAAAAACAACCGGTTTGGCACTGGGATGGATTGCCTGGACTGCTCAAACTGCAATGATCCTGGTTGTTGGTAGTTTGTCGCTGATCCTTTTATCATTTAATAAAAATCCGGATGACCAAGCTTGAAATAGTATCTGCCAAGATTATTAAAAAGGAAAGTCTCAGACGAACCTGCGGAGTATGGAACTTCAAGAATCAAAAAGTAGTATTCACAAATGGATGCTTCGATATTCTTCACTTAGGACATATTGAATATCTTGCAAAAGCTGCAAGTTTAGGTGATGTATTGGTTGTGGGCCTGAATTCTGACCGGTCTGTCAAGAGGATAAAAGGTCCGACACGACCAATCAATGATGAGCACTCACGTTCCATGATCATTGCCGCACTGGAGTTCGTTACTGCAGTCGTAATTTTTGATGAAGATACACCGTATGAACTGATCAAGACTATCCAACCAGATATACTGGTAAAAGGAAAGGACTGGAAAGTAGAAGAAATTGCAGGGCATGACATTGTTCTGGCAAAAGGAGGTAAAGTCGAGACCATTGAACTCACGCCGGGATACAGTACTACAGGGATCGAACAGAAGATCCGGAAGCTTCATCAATAATCACACTTCAGATCACCATTATGGCAAAAATAAAGACCACATTTTTCTGCCAGAATTGCGGTGCCCAATCTTCGAAATGGATTGGCAGGTGCCCTTCCTGTGGTGAATGGAACACTTATGTTGAAGAGGTTGTCCAGCGTGAAGAGAAAGCAAATCGTTGGCAATCCTTTGCTACAGAAGGAGAAGCAAGGAAGCCACAGGCTATTAATGAGATCACATTTGATACCGAGCAAAGGATCAATACTTGGAATGTAGAACTAAACCGTGTCTTAGGGGGTGGTTTAGTACCTGGATCTGTTATCCTTATCGGAGGAGAACCTGGAATTGGTAAATCGACACTGATGCTGCAAGTTGCACTAAACTGCAAAGGTCTGAAGGTCTTGTATATAAGTGGTGAAGAGAGTGAGCAGCAGATCAGGATGAGGGCAGAGCGGATTGGGATAAAAAATAGTGACTGTTTTATTCTTACAGAGACCTCAACCAATCTCATTTTTCAGCATTTGGAAGAGCTACATCCGAATATTGTGGTCATTGATTCCATACAAACCCTTCATACAGAAAGCATTGACTCTTCGGCCGGAAGCATCTCACAGATCAGGGAAACTGCAGCCGAAATGCAGCGTTTTTCAAAGATCACCAATATACCCATCTTCCTCATCGGTCATATTACCAAAGATGGGAGTCTGGCCGGTCCAAAGATCCTTGAGCACATGGTCGATACCGTACTGAATTTTGAAGGAGACCGGAATTACGGATATCGTATCCTGCGGGCAGCAAAGAACCGATTTGGATCTACTTCTGAACTGGGTATTTATGAAATGCTGGACAGTGGTTTAAGGGAAGTTTCAAACCCTTCAGAAATATTGCTTTCTCAACGTGATGAAGAAGTAAGCGGTATTACCATTGCAGCCACCATTGAAGGTTTACGGCCAATGCTGATCGAAACCCAGGCATTGGTAAGTTCTGCCGCATATGGAACACCCCAACGATCGACCACAGGCTTTGACGCCAAAAGGTTGAACATGCTGCTAGCAGTCCTGGAAAAAAGAAGCGGATTCCGCCTTGCCTCCAAAGATGTTTTCCTGAACATTGCCGGTGGAATAAAAGTAGATGACCCGGCTATTGATCTTGCGGTCGTTGCAGCCGTACTTTCCTCTAATGAAGATCGTCCGGTGAATTCGAAGACCTGTTTTGCAGCGGAAGTTGGTCTTTCGGGTGAGATCCGTGCAATCAACCGTATTGACCAACGAATCACAGAGGCAGAGAAATTGGGATTTGAACGGATTTTTATCTCACGGTACAATCAAAAGGGTATTGATCCTAAGCGGTTTTCAATCCGTATTGTTTCCATTAAAAGAATTACCGATCTTTATTCTTCATTGTTCAGCTAATCATGAGACACCGATTACTTACCGACCGACAAGAAATGGAAGTTATCATTAAAAAATGCCAGGTATGCCATATTGCCATGGTCGATAAAGATGGGTTACCCTACGTGCTTCCGTTTAATTTTGGTTATGAGAATAACATCATTTATTTCCATTCGGCAAGGAAGGGCAAGAAAATAGATATCCTTATCCAAAACCCGAATGTTTGTGTTGAATTCAGCACAGACTACCTGCTTCGTTTTCAGAACGAAAAAGTAGGGTGCAGCTATACCATGAATTACCGGAGTGTACTCGCTTATGGGAAAATAAAATTTATCGAAGATATAGGTGAAAAAACCAACATTATTAACATAGTCATGAGAAACTATGCTCCTGGCGAGTTTAAGTACAATCCACCTTCAATGAATGAAGTTTGTTGCTGGATTGTCCATATTGATAGAATGGAAGGAAAGATTAACGGTTATTAGGATAATCTTTCCTTCTCTACCGTTTTCTACTCAGATTTCTTCGACTCACTCATGTAAGCCACGAATGTTTTGGTCACAAGATCTAATTGCTCCGATGAGTATTTAACTGCATTTTCGATTTCATGTTTCTGGCATAAATCGATAAAATGATTGAATGCAGCAATCGGCATTAAACCTTTTGCGACTACCCGAATAACTCCCTGGAGAATCGGAATATTCCTTTTCAGGATTTGTTTTGCAAGGTTATTTGTAAATGTTAACCCTGCAGGAAAGAATATTACGTCTGCAAATTGCATCAGAAGATCAATATTCTTATCCGCATCCTGGGTTTTCTCCATTTGTGCAACAATTGACTTCAACTGATAATACGTGATCTCAGTATACCTCGGGATAGCCCTGTTAAGCAATTGGACCGACAAGAACCTCATAATATTATAAAGTTCTATCATTTCTTCAGGGTTGACTTCACGAACAGTATAACCGGCAAATTTCCGGTGGACGACAAAGCCTTCTCCTTCTAGTATCCTCAAAGCTTCCCTCACAGGGATGTGACTAGCCTCATATTTCTCTGCTATCTCGCGCTCAATAATTTTATCACTAGGTTTTAAAGTTCCATAGTTGATAGCATCACGTAACGAATCAGCGATTTTGTTCGATGTGGTGGATTCTTTTTTCATTTTCATGTTTCAGACTTTTGTTTAATTTACATTGTTAGGTTTATAACTACTTATGATGGCAACAAAATCCTTCGTCATTCTTTCAAACTCAGACAACCACAATTCGATGGCTTTTTTTGTTTCCTTTTGTTGACAGAACTGCATATACTGACGTTGGAAATTTGTTGGGAATGTTCCTTTATAGAATTTTTCTACCATTCCTTGAATGATAGGTATGTTGCGGTTTAGAATCTGCATTGCCAGTTCCATTGAAAATTTCAACCCTGCCGGAGCGTAAGCGGCTTCAGTGAATTCTATCAATAAAGCAACTGTTTTATCGGTTTCTTTTGATTTTTCCATTTCTTCAATCAAGATTCTAAACCGGTGATAGGTTAGTTCGGTATAACGAGGGATACCTCTTGATAATAGCTGACTGGAAAGATAATTGATTATATCATATAGTTCAACCATTTCATCCGGGTTAATCTGACGAACACTATAACCAGAAAATTTTCGATGAATAATAAAACCTTCTCCTTCCAGGATTCTGAGTGCTTCTCTTACGGGGATATTGCTTGCATGAAAACGCTCGGCAATTTTGCGCTCAATGATTGCTTCCCCTGCATCAATCTTCCCATAGTTTATATCCTGCTTCAGGGATTCAGCAATCTTGTTTGTAATAGTCATTTTTTTTCTTTCTTTTGTAGCCATGGTTTTAAGTAATTAGGAGCCTTGCACGACAAAGCCTATATTTGGTTTGAAAAATATTTAACTAAACTTTTTCACGTAGCTAACATTTCTAATTTAATGCAAAGTTAATATATAATTAACAAATAAAAATATGTATTTAATATTTTTTTGATGAAACGTTAAAATTCTCCTCTAAAGTCATTATTTTCCCGGACATAACAACATCTTTTTAAAGTTAGGTACAAAAATTTTTCATAATAACGTTTCATAATGTTTTTTGGTACTTAATACAATAAACACATTTCGAAGGATCCAGGATAAAATTTATTAATAATCCATCTATTGAACTATTGAAGAAGATTCAAGATTGATAAATAATTATTACAAACAGACTGATCTGCATGAAGAGAATTATTTAACTCATACTTAACGATTAAAAACAAGTGGGTCTTCGGTTTTACATGAAGAAATTTTTACCTTTGACTCTTTTAACCAAAATGGTTTATAAATTTTAAAGGATGTAAACGATTGTTTGAGTAATAAAGAGAAGGTGTGGAACGATTAAACAATTATATAGGGAGAGTGAACTTCTGGAGGTTTCTGCTGGTATTTTCTTTTTTCTTGCCATTCATCTCTATAAAAAGCCAGGAACATACCTTGAATTATTTTCTTCAGGAAGGGATAAAAAATAGTCCGCTAATTAAGGATTTGAATTGTCAAATCAATGCGAACCAGACTGATAGCCTGCTCGTCAAGGCAATGAACCTGCCCCGTGTGGATTTCAGGGGATATGCGTATTATGCTCCCATCATTAATCATTTTGGGTATAGTGAGGTGCTTACAAACCTTGCTAACCTGACTTCAGTCATAAGTGTATTCCAACCTATTTTCAATAAAAAAACCATTGAAGCTAATCTGGTTAAAAACAGTATTCAAAAACAGGCTTTAACGAATTCTGTGGTTCTTACCGGTAATATCCTGAAAAAAACAATTACCGCTGCTTATCTTGAGGCGTATTCCACTTTTTCAGATATTTCGGTTAACCTTGAACTTTTGTCCTTTGCAAAAGAGCAGGGCAAGATTCTAAAATCACTGACTGAAAGCGGTATTTACAAACAGACGGATTATCTAGCGTTCATATTAGATTTTCAGGGACAGGAGCTTGAGTTAAAGGAGATGAAACTCCAACTCAAGAAACAAATCTCTGATCTTTATGTACTTTGCGGGATAAAAGACACAGCGACCTTTGTCCCGGTAAAACCTGACCTTGGGAATTATTCTCCTCAGTTGAGGGAAGCATTGCCAATGTTCATGAGGTTCACCATTGACAGTCTCCGAATAAAGAATGAGAATCTTCTACTCGACCGAAATTACAAACCTTCTGTAAGCTGGTTTTCAGATGCAGGGCTTATTAATAATGACCCGACTGTTATTTACCAAAATTTCGGATTAAGCCTTGGACTGAATTTGACCTTGCCCATTTATGATGGTAGCCAGCGAAAATTGAATCGTCAGAAACAAAAGTATGAAGAAGATATACGAGAAGGTTATGCATCAGCTTTCAGAAAGGAATATGATCAGCAATTGCAAAACTGGTTAACCGAACTGGAAGATACGGAGGCGTTGCTTCCTGAAGTCAATACTCAGGTTCATAACCTGGAATTACTTGTATCCGAGGACAAAGAATTGGTGTCCAAAGGTTCTGGATCAATTACTGATTACCTTATTGCAGTTAAAAATTACATTTCGGCACGTAAAAATCTTAACCAGTACAAGACCAGGATACTTCAAATACAGAATGAAATCAATTATTGGAAATAATTACAACGGGGTTTTTCAAATGATTAAGTGATGAAAAGTGAGCCATGGAAATAAAACGATCAACAATATTAATATTAATTCCCTCTTTTCTTCTCCTTAGCAAATGCGGGGGGAGACAAGAAGGCGATGAAAAGGAAGTGCAGGCTAAAATACCTGTGACAGTTGAGAACATTCATACGGCTGATGTTAAAGATTACCTGGAATTAAACGCTACTTCTACTTTCCTGATAAAATCAGTGATTAAATCTCCTACCAGCGGATATGTTGAAGAGATAAAAATCATGCAGGGAGATAAGGTATCAAAAAACCAGATTATTTTCAAAGTTAGGACAAAAGAATCGACTGCTTTAAGAAGTGATTCACTTAACCCATATTCATTTTCGGGGATTATAACCATAAAAGCTAACCTGGACGGAATAATTCTATCAGTCGATCATCCGCAGGGAGATTATGTACAGGAAGGTGATGAACTGGCGGTCATAGCTGTTCCCTCAAGTTTTGTTTTCTTATTGGATGTACCTTACGAATCTGTCTCATTC
>JBEKQA010000104.1:0-14523 GCA_049520195.1 Bacteroidales bacterium | reverse complement strand
GTCCGGGTGCTGCCACATCCAGCATGAATGGAAACTTTATCTTGTTCCTGTTGGCATACCAGAGAACTGCGAATGACGCTACGATCAATCCGCCATAGAATGTTAATCCACTGAAAGAGAGCAACGTGGAGACCGGGTCACGGAGGAGATCATCAAGATGTTCCATCATGTCGAAGATCTTGGAGCCGATGATGCCGAAGAAAGCAGCCACCATCAGGATCATTGGCGTAAGCTGGTAAGGATGAACAGTTTCTTCTTTCCAGTAGGGCTGCTTAAGCTGCTTCTGTTTTGACTTCCACCAGTTGTATCCCCCGAGAGCAACAGCAAATAAAATACCACCTCCGATACTGCCTTTCCCCGATAGAATATAATCTTCAGGCAGTTGGGAGAACTCTGAATAATTCAGTGCGATACCGAGGAATTTCAAACCGATAATAAAGCCAAAAAATGAAGTCAGAAGAATTTCCGGGAGGGGAGGAGGACCGCCTATCAGTACCTTCTTTTGCTGAGCTGGTACTTCCCCGTTTCGTTCCTTTCTCTTCAATTCCAGCCAGATTATTGTGCCCCCGGCAAGAAATGCCATCGCAAGCATGAACCCATAGCTATTTACCGGCAAGTTGATGTTGGTGCCCAGCAGATAATTTATAAGGTCGGAAATGTGCGGAAACATGCGATGAGTTTATAAAGTTATCAAGTTTGTCAAGTTATTTTTCCCTTTAAACTCGTCACTATGGGATATTATAACACAACTCTTCTCCAAGGTTTTCGAGGACAACGGGAATTATCTGGTTTACAAGTTTTTGGTTGAAATGTGTCTTCACTTTAATATAATTCTCTGTGAAGCCGTGCATAAATCCGTCAGTATTATCAGATTCAAACAGAACATTGGCGGTTAAACCTTTATTTTTCAGGTAGAAGACCTTCTTTTTTAATTCAGATAACTGATGAAGACGATTACTCCGGTCCTTCCTGACCTTATCCTGAACGGGGTCATTCATTTTGGATGCCAGCGTGTTAGCTCTTTTGGAATAAGAGAAAACATGAAGGTAGGAGAGATCCAGACCTTCAATAAAGTTATAGGTTTCCTCGAAATCCTCTTCCGATTCACCGGGGAATCCGACGATCACATCGGACGCAATACAGGCCTGGGGCAGAAGTTCCCGGATGGTTCGGATCCTTGATGCAAAGAGGTTAGTGTCGTACTTCCGCTTCATTAGTTTCAGAATCCTTGCGGAACCTGATTGAAGCGGAATATGGAAGTGAGGCATAAATCTGGCGGAAGAAGCTATGAGTCCGATGATGCGGTCATTCAGGAGATCAGGCTCGATAGAAGAGATCCGGATCCTTTGGGCATGGCTATCCGAATCGAGTTTTCGCAGAAGATCAAGCAGTGTCTCATTGGTTCTTCTTCCAAAGTCACCAATATTTACCCCTGTGAGAACAATCTCTTTTATCCCCGCATGAACGGCTTCTTCTACATTATGAATAACATTATCAATCGTATCGCTACGGCTATGCCCCCGTGCCAGGGGGATCGTACAGTAAGAACAGTAATAATCACAGCCATCCTGTATCTTCACGAAAGAGCGGGTACGGTCGCCTGAGGACCAGGACGATACAAACTCATCAGGATCAGGGACTACCGGCCGGCGTGTGTCACCATTATGGAACAACCTGTCGACTTCCTCACAAAGGGTAAATTTTGCTGAATGACCGAGCACGAGACTAACTCCTTCCATCTTTTCGAGTTCATCCGGCATCAACTCCGGGAAGCATCCGATCACAGCGATCTTAGCATCAGGGTTAAGATGATGTGCCTGCCGGATGGCTGCCCTGCATTTTTTCTCGGCAACAGCAGTTACGACACAGGTACTTATAACGTAAACATCCGCCGTTTCTTTGAAATCCTTCACTACGAACCCTTTATCCTTGAACTGACGGGAGAGGGATGAAGCTTCAGAAAAGTTCACCTTACAGCCAAAATGATGAAAAGCGATGCTTTTGGTTTCCATGTTGCAAAGATAAGGATTTGGAGGCGGGTTGAAAATCTGATTCCGCAATAGTTTCTGATTGGTATCAGGATTTGAGATACTGCTGAATAATGATCCCTCCGACAATAAAGATAAGACCTATGACCGTAGAGATTAAAATGACCTCTCCAACAAAGAAATGGATGAGAATCAGGGAAATAAATGGGGAGAGATAGATCAGGTTGGAGACTTTTGCTGTTGTGGAAGAGAGTTTTAGTGCCATTAGCCAGAGGATAAAAGTAATCCCCATTTCAAAGATACCCAGGTAAACAGAGCCGACGATGCCCTGCCAGGGCAGGAGAGGGTAGCGGTTCAATTGTCTCCCAAGTAATCGTAAAATGATGATGGTAAGGAAGATATAAAGGAATCCGAAACAAAAATTCAGGAAGAGCTTTGTAACCTCCTCCCTGTGATCTTTCATCTTAAAGATCCAATAAAGTGCCCAGAAAATTGCGCTCCCTAGGGCGAGCATGACCCCGACAGGGCTGGTAAACCTGAAGGCAAGGACGTGGCCATGGGTCGAGATCATAATAATCCCAAAAAAGCTTACCAGGATAGCCAGAATGCTCCAGCCTGTAATCTTCTGCTTCAGCATGGGGATTGAAAGAAGTACCAGGACAAGGGGCCAGATATAATTCAGGGTTCCGGCTTCTTGTGCGGGAAGTAGTTCATAGGCCTTTAAAAGAACAACGTAATAGAGGAAAGGATTCAATAATCCAAGGAAGGCGGAATTCAAGAGTTCTGATTTGT
This sequence comes from Bacteroidales bacterium, assembly GCA_049520195.1. Lineage (GTDB taxonomy): Bacteria > Bacteroidota > Bacteroidia > Bacteroidales > FEN-979 > FEN-979. Next base: position 11,743 of record JBEKQA010000104.1, on the reverse strand, counting down.
TAATCTTTTTTAAGAGATTTAGTTTTCCCTGTAGGGACAGAACAGTAAAAAGCACTATTACGGCTACAAATGAAGAAAACAGCAGCAGGGTGAGAAAATCCAAGTGCCTCAGGGATATTTTAAAAGCAGAGCCAATGGTTGACCAGCAGAGGATTGCAAGCAATGCAAAGGAATATGCCCGGCGTTGTTGTTTCATCCGGCAAAATTGAATGTTTTTTTCTAATTTTGTATCAAATTTTAAGAGTATTACGTAAAAGGATATTAAATCCTTTTTTTTATCTGTGTTTAAAATCGAACTATGAAAAAACTTGCAGTTGTTGCCCTGGGAGGTAATGCTTTGTTACAGAGCGACCAGAAGGGGACTATTGATGAACAGGAGAGCAATGCCCTGGAAACAGTGAAAACCCTGATAAAATTACTGGACAGGGACTATAATATCGTTATCACGCACGGGAACGGGCCCCAGGTTGGGAATATAATGCTGGCAAACTCAGCCGGTTACAAGATGTATGGACTTCCGGAGATGCCACTGGATATTTGTGTAGCCTATTCTCAGGGATTTATAGGTTATATCATTGAACAGCAATTAAAAAATGTGCTGCAATCGCTTGATATGGAGCGGGATATTATTACCATCACCACGCAGGTGCTGGTAAATAAGCTGGATCCGGCTTTCAAACATCCTACCAAGCCGATAGGACCGTTTTATACCAAGGAGGAAGCCGAAAAATTTATGGCTGAGACCGGCTCTATATTCAAAGAAGATGCAGGAGGCAAAGGCTGGCGGAAAGTAGTTGCTTCACCTAAACCTTTGGTAATCATCAATAAAAAGACAATTGAAAAGATTGCACGTGAAGGAAATATCGTAATTGCGGTTGGAGGCGGAGGAATTCCGGTTCATTATGTTGAGACTGATAAACTCCAGGGAATTGATGCTGTTATTGATAAAGACCTTGCCTCGGCACTGCTTGCTTCGCAAATCAATGCTGATAAGTTCTTCATTCTGACGGATGTAGCTAAAGTTTGCCTGAATTATAACACACCCGATGAGCGTACTATTGACCGGATGACCATTGCTGAGGCGCAACAGTATCTTGATGAAGGGCAGTTTCCGGAAGGAAGCATGGGGCCAAAGATCCGTGCAGCCATCCGGTTTGTTGAGAACTCAGGAAAGGATACCATTATCACAAAGACCACCATGCTGGGAATTGATAACGGAGGTACCCGGATCACCTTGGTTTAAATCTTTTCTGAGATTTGCTGATTTTCCAATTATAAGATATTTATCAGCTAAATCGTCAATGTATTTAAGGTACATTGACGATTTTATTTTGGGTGAAAGTGAAGAGAAGTTAGGGTAAGCTCTGATCGAACCAAAGACGAAGGAAGAACGAACAAAGAACGAAGGAAGCCTATTGATCGGATATAGGAAGCCTATAGAAGAAGTACATCAATGTTATGTTAAATTTTAATAATCAGCTTAATGAACTTACCCGCCGCAAGCAGGGAAGTGACCCCACCCCCTGGCCCATACATCCCCCAAAAGGGAGGGGTGCAGCGGATAATGACTCCTGAAGGAGAAGGGGAAGAGGGGATCTGGTAATTAAAAATGGTGCTTTTTAAGGAAATGTTGTTATGTGCTCAAATGCAATGAGTTAAGAAATGAATTTGGTATCATCAAAACAGATCTGAGGATAAGATTGTACTACTTTTAAATATGAATAGATAATGATATATTAAAAAAAGCTATTAATTTTGGAATGGAATAATTATAGACTTAGAAACGATACTTTTAACTCTAGATTTAGAGACATTATATTATTCTGGGTTCAGGATGAGAAAATATAAAAACTGACATGAAATTATCTTACATTTTTGTTGGTATTCTTTCAGTTTTACTTATGGTTTCTGCAGGATGTAAAAAATGTAAGCCAAAGGAGACTTATTCTTTTTCATCAGTGGATAAAAAGCTTATTCCTTATAGTGGAAATGAAATTCTAGTCCTGGACTTTAACAACGGTTCTTTCGATTCATTGAAAGGATCAGGCAGAGACGATAAATTTTATAATGAATATAATAATTCCTCAAATAGCGGCTCGAATTGCAGTGATTACAATCAATATGAGTACAACAGGTTTAACTACCCAACTATGTTGGTGAATGAATCTGCAATGCTTATTTCATTAGCACAGGAATTCACTAATGACCCAATCTCTTATGGCCAGAAATTCATCAGTATCAGAATTGGTGCTACTTATGCACAAGGTTGTTTCTACGCCAATGATTTCCTTTTCGAGAATGATTCCATCATCGTAAATAATCAATTGGTGTTTTTTGATAAGTCATTGGCAATCGGATCGCAGGTATATAATTCAGTTTATGAGTTAAATACCATTTCGAATCCATCATCACCCTTCTATATCACCAAAGTCTATTATACTGTCAATGAAGGAATTGTGGTATTAAAAACGAATTCCGGCAATTTAATATTTGTCAGTAAGGTTAATAAATAATGTTTTCCATATACCGATAGTCAAGTGGACTTCGGTGACAGACCAATATGTTCTTCAGCGTAAAATGTTGGTTGTCAGCTTTTTTTATTCCTGAAAAACCATCTTTTTAACTTCCAGGCCATCAATCTTCAAGAGTTCATTTTCAAGTTTGACATACTCTTTCGGGTCGCCAGTAAGTTCGAGGAGAATCATGCCGGTTGAGGAAGAAAATTCATCAGTAACATCGTGAAGTCCAAGGCGGGTTCTGATGGTACATCCGAACTTGGTTAAAATCGGTTGAACCAGTTCTGCCTTTGTTACCCGGTCGGAAATGTTGATGCCAAGGATCCAGGTCTCTTTATTAGCCATTTTATAAAGTTTAAGTCCTTAATATTGAAACGACATTTTCTGAACTTCGATTCCTCTGATATTACGAAGGGCGTTTTCAAGTTTATCACATTCTTCGGGTTTTCCTCTCAGTTGTAATAAGATGACGCCGACACGACTGCAAACATCTTCGCTGACCTCATGAAATCCAAGTCTGGATTTAATAAGGTGTGCATGTTGAGAAAGGACCTGCTGGGTCATACCTGCTTCTTTTATGCGGTCGGTGATCAACAGACCTATTATCCGTAATTCCTGCATAAACTTCTGAATGTTAAAATATTATGATTTAGAAATAAAGATCCCTTTTTCCTTCTTTAACAAGCTTTAGCTTTTCGACCAGTTTCTCCTTAAAGCCATCATTCTCCATTTCTTCCAGTTTCTCGACCAGCAACCTTTCGCCTTTGGCTTTGGTTTCTGCCGGAGCATAATCTTCAAGATACTCAGCAAGGGTCAGCATGGCATTTGGCTGACAGAAGCGCTTGATGAAGCCTGGGACTGAGAATTCCATAAAATGCTCTCCTGTTCTTCCGGCCCTATAGCATGAAGTACAGAAGGAGGGGATATACTTATGATCGATCAGCTCGTCCATAATCTCGTTCAGTGACCGGTTATCATTGATCGTGAACTGCTCAAAATCAACATCCTGGTTCTCGTTATCTTTCTTTTTGGCATAACCACCCATCTCAATATTGGTACCGCCATCAATCTGTGATACACCAAATTGCATGATTTCATCCCTTATAGCAGATGATTCACGTGCTGTGAGTATCAAACCGGTATAAGGAACTGCAAGCCGCAGGATGGCTACCAGACGAGTAAAGTCGTAATCGCTAACGATATGATTTTTATCGATTTTCAGTTCCGAGGCATATTGGATCCTGGGGAAGGAGATGGTATGGGGGCCGACATTATAGCATGCTTCAAAATGATTGGTATGACGAATGAGCCCCAATACTTCAAACCTCCAGTCGTACAATCCAAACAGAGCACCGATTCCGACATCATCGATCCCGGCTTCCTGGGCACGGTCGAGAGAAGTAAGCCGCCATTCGTAATTTCGCTTGATACCTCCCAGATGAACCTTTTGGTAAGTCTCTTCATGGTAGGTTTCCTGGAAAATCTGGTAGGTGCCTATTTTCGCGTCTTTAACGATCCTGAATCCATCAATATCCAGGGGTGCAGCGTTGATATTTACACGGCGTATCTCCCCGGGTCCGCTTTTGACGCTGTAAACCGTCCGGACGGTATCGGCGATGAAGTTAGCATCATATTTAGGATGTTCGCCATAGACAAGAATCAACCTCTTCTGGCCGGTATCTTCCAGTGCCTTAACAGAGTTAATCAAGTCTTCGTTGGTCAGGGTTATCCGCTTCATCAATTGGTTGGAAGCTTTATATCCACAATATGCGCAGTTATTAATACAAAGATTTCCAACATAAAGCGGTGCAAATAAAACGATCCGCTGGCCGTAAACTTTTTGTTTCAGGTCTTTAGCACCTTGTTTAATTTCCTCGACCTGTTCCGGGTCAGTAGCATTTATCAGGATTGCAGTTTCTTCGAGGGTAAGACGGTTTTTATCCAGTGATTTGGCGATTATCTCTTTCACACGACTTTTAGTGCCAACAGACTTTTTCAGGTATTCCCAGATCTCATCAGAGTCAATAAACGGCTTCATTCGCTGATCGGGTATCCTTAATTTCTCAGGATTGAATTTCATTGAATTATTACTTTTATAATATAGTACAAAGGTACAAATTATCCATAAAAGATGAAGGAAAATGCTCTAAATATAAAGGTTTACCCTGCTTTACGCCGGTTCCATTCCGAAATATATACCCCGATGATTACCAACAACATACCGATAAGTTTTTGTAGGGTGAAATGTTCGGCAAGGAGGAAGAAGGAGAATATGGCTGTAAATACGGGGATCAGGTTTGAATAAATATTAGCTTTGCTGATCCCGAGCATCTGAATCGATTTGGTATAAAAGACAAACGAGAGAGATGATGCCAGAATGGAAAGGAATAAAAAAGAAGATATGATTTCGGGATTCAGGCTGACCTGAAGGGTTGAATGAAGATCGTACCTGAGAAAAATGGGAAGAAAGAAGAAAATCCCGATCAGGTTTTGATATTGTATAATGGTTACCGGTCTATACCGGAAGGTTAGTTTCCTGGCCAGGACAGAATAGATCAATGCAGCTACGACGGCACCTGAGAGGTAGAGAATCCCTCTTTTATCGACATTAAAAGAAAGATCTTTAGTAATCAGCATGAGGATAACACCTCCGAAAGACAAAAACAGACCTGCAATATTAAACAGGGTAAGTCTTTCGCGGAAGACCAGAAATGCTATGACAGGTGAAAAGACTGGAATAGTGGCAATTACTACTGATGCAATTGTAGAAGAGGAATATTTTAGTCCGTAGTTTTCTCCAAGGAAATAAAGAAAGGGATTAAATAATGCTGAAAGCAGGAATAAAAGAAAATCAGAGCGCCGGATCTTTTCCCAGTTTCTGAAAATTAGTGATACGAGGAAAAGAAAGGAGGAAGAGATTATGAGACGGATAAAGATAATGGCTACCGGATGAAAATATTTTAACAGGATGGATGTCCATACGAAAGACATTCCCCAGAAGAGCATGGCTGCTAACGGGTAAAAGAAAACCGGTATGCGAAAATTTCTCAAGGGGCGCAAAATTACTTTTTATTAATTAATTTTCATAAAGTTGTAACTTTCGAATAATTCACGAGTCTTTTATTCAAAATCCGGAATTTGGAAAGCGCATACATAAATATTTATCAGGAGATCATCGATGCATGCAAAGAGGGTGATCGTAATGCCCAGTTCAGGATCTATAAACTATACTATAAAGCCATGTACAACACCAGTCTGAGAATATTGAATGACACAATGGAAGCGGAAGACATCATGCAGGATTCGTTCCTGCAGGCTTTCCAACGCATTCACTCTTATACGGGGCTGGGTAGTTTCGGCTCGTGGCTTAAAAGGATCGTTGTCAACAAATCTCTTGATGCGCTCAGGAAAAGGAAAGAGATTGTTTCTTTAGAGGAGAAAAATATTGAATTTCCTGATACCGTCGAAGAGAACAGGGAAGAAGAAATACAACTGCAGGTCAATGAGGTAAAAGAAGCAATAAATGAGTTACCGGAAGAATACCGGCTGGTTACGACACTCTTTCTTTTTGAGCAATATAGTCATGAGGAAATCAGTGAGATGCTTCATATCTCGAATAACCTCTCAAGAACACGGCTCGTAAGAGCCAAGCAAAAAATATTGAAGATCATTAAAGAAAAGAAATTAAAGTCATCATTTAACTACAATTGAAATGGATAACCTGGAAAAATTTATCACAGAAAACCGGGAACTCTTTGACGATGCTTTGCCCCAGGAGGGTCATTTCAGCAGGTTCGAAAGTAAGTTAGACCAGCAGAATGCCTTACCCGGCAAGAGTTTTGACAGGTTCTTTCTTCTGAAAATTGCTGCAGGATTGCTTATTCTACTGACAGTCAGTGTCTATATTTTTGACTTTGCAGCAAATCACTTGTTGAAGAATCTTACAGGAGAAAATAAAGCAGTTGTTGTCCCCACTGAAATCCAGGATGCCATAAACTATTATGATGATGCGGCCTCGACAAAACTCGGACAGATAAATAAATTGACATGTTGCGGCCAGGATACGCGTAATATCTATTCAATGGCGAGTGCAGAACTAAGATCACTGAATACAAATTCCGAAGAACTGAAAAAAATGTTAGCCAGGAATCCTGATGAACGCGTCCAGGCAGCCATTATCCAGAACCAGAAGATGAAGGAGAAGATAATGAGTGATATAGTTAACCAAATGAAAAGAAGATAATTAATAATATTATAACCCCTCATATATATTACAATGAAAACGATTTTAAAAGTCATACCCATCCTGGTCCTGATTTTCATCCTTAAACCGGCACAAGCAAGGTCTCATGATGATTTCACAAAAGTGATCAGCAAGGAATATCCTGTAAACCCTGATGCACAGGTAATCCTTGATAACAAATTTGGCCAGATCCATTGCAGCAATTGGGATAAGAATATTGTTTCAATTGAAGTCAGGATAAGCGTCAATGCATCAAGCCAGGCTTCTGCAGACAAATTATTTGATCTTGTGAATATTACCAGTGACGGAAGTCCATCGAGAGTTGAAACGAGAACGGTGTTCGATAAAGGAGGCTTTGGAGGAAATTCAAAGATCAATATTGATTATATGGTGAATATGCCAACGACGGTTAACCTCAACATTACAAACAAATTTGGTAATATATACGTAAATGAACTTTCCGGAAAAGCGAATCTGGATATAGCTTATGGAGATATGGAAGTCAATAAGTTACTCAATACTGATAATGTAATTGACATAAAATTCGGAAAAGGCACCTTTCAAAATATCACAGGAGCGGTAGTTAAGATGGTATATTCGGAAATGAAAGTAGAATATGCGGGCAGCCTGTTTATTGATTCTAAATTTTCCAATCTGAAGGGGAGTAGAATTATATCACTTTCAATGGGGTTTGAAGGTGGAAATATGGAAATCCAAAATTCGACTGCAATTACCGGGAAATCGAAATTCTCCGACCTGAACATAAATCACCTGGATAAAAAATTAGAGCTTGATATTCAATACGGAAGTTGTGATGTAAGTCATATCGGAGCAGATTTTACCCTTATTAATATTATTAACAAATATGGAGACGTAAATGTCAACATCCCATCTGAATCAAGTTATAAGCTTGATGCTGATCTGAAATTCTGTGATCTTGATTTTCCTGAAGATCAGGCAAACTTTACTCAAAAGATCACTACGAATACATCGAAATCGTTCAGAGCTATAGTTGGGAAGGCCCCAAACCCAGAAGCAACTGTGACTGTCAGGAGTGAGTTTGGAAATGTATCCATCGAGTAGATGGCTGCAAATTCATGAATAAAGAAATCAATAAGTATTATCAGAACCCAAATATTTAGTCAAACAACATTAGTTTTAAAACCAAGAGGAATGAAAACAACCAGGAACCATACAACAGGAATTATATCAGCAATTCTTATTACATTGCTGGTAATTGTGAGCTGCAATGTCATAGGAGAGATTGGCAACGGCAATGTCGTAAAAGAAGAACGAAAAGTCTCATCCTTTAATGCCATTGAAGTTTCGGGAGCTTTTGATGTAGAACTCGTCCAGGGAACGGCGATAGCGGTGACCGTGGAGGCTGATGACAATCTGATGGATCTTATCCGTACAGAAGTCAGGGGCAATACCTTGGTTATCGAGAATAAGAAACCCATTGCGCACTCAAAGAGTCTGAAGGTTTATATCACTTTCACCGAGCTTAAATCCATCGATCTGAGCGGGGCTGTCAAACTTGAATCAGTCGGAAAGTTTACTTTAACAGACCTGTCGATAAGCGGGAGTGGCGCATCAGATGGAATACTTGATATGGATGTACAGAAGTTGAAGATTGATTGTAGCGGGGGAGGTAAACTTAAGTTGTCGGGATCGGCAAAGGATGTAGATGTAGATGCATCGGGTGCTGTTGATCTTTATGCATTTGATTTTCTGGCAGAGAATTATAAGCTGGACATCAGTGGGGCCGGTAAAGCAGAGATCAATGTAAGCAAAGAATTAAATGTTGAGATTTCGGGTGCAGCCAGTGTCCACTATAAAGGCAATCCGGTAAAAAATGTCCAGGATATTTCGGGTGCAGGATCTGTAAAGAAAGTGGATTAATTATATTGTTAACCGGTTATCTTGAGCCTTTTTTAACTTCTCTGGTCCCATATTCGCACCGGCAATTACATAACTGGTTTTTGAAGAGATCGATCCCGCATTTTTACCACCGTGGGCTTCGATCTCTTTTTTTATTTCATCGCGGGAATAATTTTCAAATGTGCCACTGACCACGAAAGTCAATCCCATTAACTTATCACTCTTAAATTTTTTTTCCTCGTCACGAATTTCAAAATGCAAATCTTTCTCTTTTAATCTCCGGATAATCTCTTGGTTTTTAGGCTCTTTGAAAAATTCAAGAATACTATTTGCTATTTTTTCTCCTATTTCTTCGACCTCTTTAAATTCTTCCAGACTTGCTTTCATAATTGAGTCAATGGATCCGAAATGAGCGGCCAATTTTTTTGCGACCGTTTCTCCTACATAGCGTATTCCGATGGCATACAGAACCCTTTCAAATCCAACTTCTTTCGATTGTTCAATACCTTTTAAAATATTTGCGACAGACTTTTCCCGGAAACTGATCTTCTTTTCTTTTTTATCTTCCTTCCCCTCATAAACTTTTTCCAGACCCAAAAGCTGGTCTTCACGAAGATCATATAGATCGGCTACATTGACCACGAGTTTATTGTCGTAAAGGAGCCCAATCTTCCCTTCACCGAGACTATCTATATTCATTGCTTTACGACTGATAAAATGCTCAAGCTTCCCTTTGATCTGTGGCGGACAACCAGCCTCGTTAGGACAATAATGAGCTGCTTCGCCCTCATTCCGTATTAAAGGGGTATGGCATTCAGGACAAATCGTCGTGAAGATGAGAGGTTTAGCTGAAGGGCTTCTCTGCTCAATATCTACGCCGACGATCTTGGGAATAATTTCACCGCCTTTTTCCACATAGACCATGTCTCCAAGCCTGATGTCCATAGATGTGATCACATCGGCATTATGAAGAGTGGCTCGTTTCACTACGGTGCCGGCAAGAAGGACTGGCTGAAGGTTTGCAACGGGAGTGACTGCACCTGTTCTACCAACCTGGTAGTCGATGGATAATAATTTTGTAAGGACCCGTTCTGCTTTGAATTTATAGGCGATGGCCCAGCGCGGCGATTTGGCCGTATATCCGAGTAATTTTTGCTGCTGAAGTGAATTAACTTTAATCACAATCCCATCGATGTCGAATGGCAGCTCATGACGGGCTTCATTCATTGTGTTTATGAAATTGAAGATATCTTCAATTCCTTTGCACTTAGCTATATATTTTGAGATATTGAATCCCCATTGCTTTGCTGCCATAAGGCAGTCGTAATGAGTTTCAAAAGGGGGATTTCCGGGCATATAATAGAGATAACAATCAAGATGACGACGGGCTACTTCTCTTGAATCCTGCATTTTAAGGCTACCGGAAGCTGCATTCCGGGGATTTGCAAAAGGTTCCTCGTCTTCTTCAAAACGCTTCCTGTTGATGCTGTCAAAGCTTTTTCTGGGTAGAATTATCTCACCACGGATTTCAAATTGAGAAGGGTAATCTTTTCCTTTTAGTTTAAGAGGAATATTGAGGATGGTGCGAACATTCGTTGTGACATCATCGCCCTGTACTCCATCACCACGAGTAACAGCCTGAACAAGAAGCCCTTCACGGTAAGTCAATCCGATGGCTACGCCATCAAATTTCAGTTCGCAAATGTATTCAGTTTCTTCACCAAGCAATTTATGAATCCTTGATTCAAAATCTCTGACTTCTTCTTCTGAGTAAGTATTCCCCAATGAGAGCATGGGATAGGTATGCCTGACCTGGCGAAACTCCTTTGTGATCCCACCGCCGACGCGTTGAGCAGGAGAAGCAGGATCAGCGAATTCAGGGTACTCTTTCTCCAACTTTACCAGCTCTTCCAGTAATTTGTCGAACTCGTAATCAGTGATGGTTGGCATCGACAGATCATAATAGTTATAATTATGAACATTGATCTCCTCTGTGAGTTGCCCGATGCGTTTTCTAGCTTCCTCTCTGTTCATGATCGTTAACTTTAATCAGGATACCTTAAACGAAAAAATCCTTCAAGTAATTATATTATTCAGGGAGCTTTTTCCGGGATGAGTGCTTTATTCCGATAGATGAATACGTACCTGCTTTTATTTATCGGGTTGAGCCAGTGCATGACCTGATCGACATTTCCCGGTTCAATTGTCTTTTCATAGACCAGGAAAGGGAAACTTTTCCGAGCTTGAATAACAGTTTCAGGAGATAATTTACCTCCTGTAAAGAGAATAAAACGGGGTTGCTTATTTGCCGGTTCCTTTTTGGTGACCCTTTCAATCATTTTCATTGTATTCTCATTTCCGATATAGAAATCATAAATAACAGGCCACTGACCAAGATAGAAACGAGGGAAGAGTTCGGGGTTATTATCAGAATCAGCTACCAGGATAGATTTAATGTCTTTGTACTTTGACAAATAAACCATGGCTTCGACCCTGGCTCGCTTTGAATAAACCATACTAACGGGGATCATAAAGGAGATATTCATTATCCAGAAGAATATCCAAAAGCCTCTGAGCAGGCGGGCATGGCTGGCCCAGAACCGGGACCGATCAATAAGTTCATTCCATCCGATGACGCCTGTAATAACAATGAAAGGGAGGATAGGCATTATGAACCGTTCCTGCTTATTTGGAAAATAGGAATGGAAAATAAAAAATACGGCAACCGGTATGAAGATCAGGAGGTACTTCTTCCAGGTTTTTAAGAATCCGAAGAAAAGCATGAAGCTGATAGGCGGAACCAATATCCCGAATATCACGAGGAAATAATTGTACCAGGGAAGGGTTATATAATCCTTTGCAGATAGGATATTTCCTTTTACATATCCGATCAACTCAACAAATGGCTTTCCCCATATAAAATAATCTATAGTTCCCTGGACCAGGATAACCGGTATCGCTGCCCCAAGGATTAGAGTAATCATTTCTTTCCATTTCCTTTCAAACAATACCACCAGGAAGAGACCAAAACTGAAAAAGATAGTTTGTGGTCTTAGATCGAAGGCAAGTCCCAGAAATAATCCTGAAAGAAAATAGGCTGATG
>JBEKQA010000103.1:0-11502 GCA_049520195.1 Bacteroidales bacterium | reverse complement strand
ATCCAAAACTGGAGGTTATAATTGTGTCGGCACATGGAGATATGGAATCCGTGATCAGTGCTTTGCGTTTTGGAGCCCTGGATTATCTTCGTAAACCTTTCAGACATATAGACTTTCAGATCGCTATAGAACGAACTCAAAAATTTCTTGATCTGAATAAGAAATTGCAGGTCATGGAGGAAAAAAACTCCTTGATATCAAAGGCACTGGTAGATAAGATTGAACGGGATTTCATCGGAGAAAGCAAGAAAATTCAGGAAGTACTGGATCTTGCAATGACGGCATCAGAATTTCCTGATACCAATGTCCTGATAACAGGTGAGAGTGGAACGGGAAAGGAGAATATCGCAAGGATAATCCATTTTTCCAGTAACCGGAAAGATAACTTGTTTTGTGCTGTTAACAGCAGTGCAATAACGGAATCGCTGCTTGAGAGCGAGTTCTTTGGTCATAAAAAGGGGTCATTTACAGGTGCAATTACAGATAAAAAAGGATTTTTTGAAGTAAGTGACCAGGGAACGCTTTTCCTGGATGAAATAGCTGACATGCCATTATCTCTTCAAGCTAAGATCCTTCGTGCTATTGAAGAAAAAAAGATAACACGGGTCGGTGAAACTGAACAGATCAAAGTGGACTTCAGGGTAATTGCAGCAACAAATCATGATATTGACAGATTAGTAAATGAAAAGAAATTCAGATTGGATCTTATTCACCGTTTAAATACGATCCACATTCATATTCCTTCATTAAGGGAAAGGATGGAAGATGTTGAACCCTTACTGAATCATTTCGTTGCTGAATTTTCTGTTAAGATGAATAAACCTCGTCTAAAGATTGCAAAGAATGTGGTTGCAGAGCTAAAGAAATATTCATTTCCGGGAAATGTCAGAGAGTTGAAAAATATGACTGAAAGAGCTGTTATCTTTGCTAAAGGGGACTTATTAACATTTCACGATTTTACTTATAAAACAAATTTCGCTCCGACAGAAGAAGACAGCAAGATTGGCTTAAATATGATGGAGCAGGAGATTAGGCTATTACGGAAAGCGTTAAAAGACCATAATTATAATCAGAAGGCTGCTGCTGAGGCTTTGGGGATAACCAGAGATGCCCTTATCCGAAGGATGAAGAAGCACAATATCAGAATCAGAAAAGAGGATTGATGTCGTTATACGACTTCTCACTCTCTTGAAATAAAGACAGATAAAAACCGCACATTTGTGTGAATTTTGATTTTTATTAAAAAGATTTCTGTTTCCAATTTTCCTTCCTATTGAAAATATCACCCCAAAAACAGGTTATATAACAACATGACAATTAAGTACATAAACTAATATTTTGTCATCTACAATTTTGTTATAAGTCAGGTTGGCATATTGTTTGTTATTAAAGTGCCATTGGCAAAATAAATTACTTGAAAAATAAAACAAACATATTATTCGACCTTAAAGGTCAACAGAAGAAATTCATCGAACCAACCAGAAATGGATACCCCGGGAATTCGGATAAGTATGATTTTTTAGTTCAACAGTTGTTTTATACTGTTGAATCAATTCCCCTCTCCCCCATAATTTGTTCCAGATCACAGAATGTAGCAATAATCCATACATCAAAATTCTCAGGGGCATCCTTTCTTTGGGCAAGTTTAGTTTCACAGGATAAAGCAGGAAGTTTAATATTTTCAAGTAACTAAATCGTAATATATCAGAAGATAAAAAAATAAATAGAAATGGAAACGATAAATCTTCGGGATACATCAAGAATAAACGGAATATATATCACTCCCGCAAATAAAGTTATCGGTATTCCTTTATTCCGTCAGGATAATCAGGAATTTCGGGAAACATCTAGATTTATTGAACTTTGGCAGAAAAATGGTGATGGAATGATGCATCTGAGAAAATGCTGGAGAAAGAAAACAATTGCCTTCGTTGAATATGATGATTTGCCAAATACCTGGGTTACACCACGAACAAACTATCATTTTTAGGAATTTTATCATGAATTAAAACTAAATATCACCCATCATGAAAAAATTGTTATTACGAGTATTCCTGATCATCACATTTATTTTTCTGACATGCTTTATTACAGGAATCTTTGCTGGTTCCTCGGCGCTTTCTGAGCAGGGAAAATCTCTGGTAAATAACAGCGGGGCCAACCTGGCTGATATATCAGGCGTTTTTCTGGCTCTGAGTATTGCTTACGGATGTTACAGGTTTTTTGAATTCCTGAAAAGCGACGTCAAGAAGAGGCCTTTGCTCGAATCTTCCTGGCTACACGATTAAATAATTTGATGACTGTTTGTTTGGTTACACTTTATAAAAAAATTCTATTCCTTTTCACATAATTCTAACCAGCGATCTGCTTTAATCTCAATCTCTTTAATAATAAATGCAAATCGTTCGGATTTTGCTGAAAGTTCTGCCGGATTTTCAATACCATCAGAGAGCGCAATTTCAATATTCTTTTTTTCCTCTTCAAGTTGTTCGATCTCTCTTTCTAATATTTCCAGTTCCTTTCTTTCCTTAAAAGATAATTTATTTGATTTATCGACAATATTCCGCGGTTTCTCTTTGTTTAACTGAGAAACTTTATTCAGTCGGCCCTCTTCCTTTTCTTTCCGTATCGAGTAATCCTTATATTGGCTGTAGTTTCCCGGAAAATCTTTAATTACAGCATCTCCCTGAAAGACAAACAAATGATCGACAATTTCATCAAGAAAATACCGATCATGTGTTACGATGATCACGCACCCTTTAAAGGAAACAAGGTATTCTTCAAGGATAGCAAGTGTAAAGATATCAAGATCATTTGTTGGCTCATCGAGAATCAGAAAATTGGGATTTTGCATAAGAACGGTTACCAGATATAACCTTCGTCGTTCTCCCCCACTCAACTTACTTACCAATTGATAATGTGTTGAATACGGAAACAAGAAATAATTGAGGAAAGCTGCTGCAGATATTGTATCTCCGTTACTCAGGGTTACAACCTCGGCAATTTCTCTTACCAGATCGATGAGACGGGTATTTTCATTAAAACTGATTCCTTCCTGCCTGTAATGCCCAAAAGTTATTGTTTCTCCCTTTTCTATTCTGCCACCGGAAGGTTTTAACGTGCCGGTGATTACCTCCAGAAATGTCGATTTTCCTGAACCATTATTTCCCACAAAACCTATTTTCTCATTTCGCTTGAAGGTATAGAAGAAGTCCTTCAAAATCTGCGTCTCGCCCCAGCTGAATGAAACCTGACGCATTTCAAGGATCTTCTTTCCCATTCTTCGTGTTCCAACATCCATATTGATCTTTTCCTCCCTGACCTTATTGCTGGCAATAGATTTCAGATCATAAAAACTTTCAATACGTGCTTTTGCCTTCGTTGTGCGCGCTTTTGGCATCCTGATCATCCATTCCTGTTCTTTCCTGAGCAAGTTGCGGGCTTTTTCAATTTCCTTGGATTGGTTTTCTTTCCTTTCTGCCTGTTTATCAATAAAATAAGAATAGTTACCTTTATATCTGTATAGAGATGCTTCATCCAGTTCAAGTATCTCTTCACACACATGATCGAGAAAATACCTGTCGTGAGTAATCATGAATAGTGTAATCCAGGACTGAGAAAGATACTCTTCCAGCCATTCAATTATCTCAATATCAAGATGGTTTGTAGGTTCATCAAGAATCAGAAATGAGGGTTGTGTAATAAGTGTTTTTGCCAGAGCGATGCGTTTCCGCTGTCCTCCTGAGAGCTCAGATATTTTTTGCTTAAGGTTGGGTATTTTTAATTTTGAAAGTATCTGCTTAACCCGAATCTCATATTCCCATCCATCAACAGAGTCCATTCGTTCCATGGCTTTCTGTATTTCGTTTTTATCGGATCCGAGGATAGCCTTTTCATAATTCCTGATTACCTTGTGAATCTCATTTGATGATTCGTAGACTTCGTCAAAAACAGTATTAACCTCGTTCAGTTCAGGATCCTGTTTCAGATATCCGATGGAAACATCATTAAAAAACCTGACAGTTCCGCTATCAGAAGGTTCAAGTCCTGCAATAATATTCAGCAAGGTAGATTTACCGGTTCCGTTCTTTGCTATGAGTGCAACTTTTTGATATTGATTAATTACAAAGGAGATATTCCGGAAAAGAATTTTCTCCCCATAAGAGCGGGACAGATTTTCAACTTGTAATAATGATGGCATTGCGTATTGTTCGGCTCAATTCCTGTAAAGGTAAGTAAATCAGAATGTTTATATATCGACCTGAATTCCTATACCGGCACTTTTCGCTTTCTCATATACCAGTTTGGCAGCCGCAACATCCTGAATTGCGAGTCCGTTTGATTTGAACAAAGTTATCTCCTGTTTATTCTCCCGACCCTTTTTCTTGCCTGTTATGATCTCTCCCAGTTCAGCATAAAAATGACTTTCAGTTATCTCTCCTGCACTTAATGGGATTATAATATCCCCTGCTTCCTTAAAACAGGCTTCGCGTGAATCTCCAATGAATTTCGACCGTTTAACGATGGCTGAATCCAGTTCCCTGAAAGAAGGAGAATGGCTGCCAATGCCGTTAATATGAGTACCTTCCCGGACTTTATTCCCATCAAATAAGGGTGATGCTGATGAAGTTGCCGTACAAATGATATCAGACACGAGCAATTCTTCTGCATTCTTTGCCTGGACGATATTGAGGTTTAGCTTTGGCCCCATTTCTGAAATAAAAGATTCTATAGCCGCATCTGAAATATCATAGACGATAGCTTTTGCAATATCCCGTGCTTCGCATATTGCCCATAGCTGCATTTTTGCCTGGACACCGGCTCCGAAAATTCCCACAACCTGTTGTTTATCTTCCCTGGCAAGATATTTTGTCGCCACCCCACTAACCGCACCTGTTCTGACAGCCGTCAGATAACCGCCATTCATTATACAAATCACGTCTCCTGTGACGGGGTCCTGCAAAAAAACTTTTCCGATAGTTGTTGGCAGATTATGTTTCACAGGATTATTCTTATATACAGTGACGACTTTGCAAGCCAATGCTTCCATTTTCTTCAGATAAGCCGGCATATATAAGGAAACACCCTCAGGCGGAGTAATCCCAATCCTTAAGGGTAAAACGGCAGAACCCTCAGCAAGTTCAGCAAATGCAAGTTCAACTACATTTATGCAATCCTTCATTTCAAGGACCGATGCCACATCGGCTTTGTTTAAAATCAGGGTCATAGGTTTAATTATTAATATTCTTTTTTTGCTACCACTATCGATTGCCAGATCTCATCATCTTCATATATTTTCATGTTGGCATAGCTCTGCATCTGGCCTCCTCCTCCCGTGGCTCCTTGGTTCATGCCTCCCTGATGCCCTGGCATTCCACCCTGCCCTTGATTTTGCATTCCTGCATCATTATCTTCCGGTTTGGGTTTGGTTGCTCCTTTAATGATGATTCCAACGGTAAGCGGATTTGCTTCTTTAACATCAGTAATGAAGGCATTGAAAGGAATCCTGGCTTCATAGACCATCACATTGGTCGAATCCCAGTTAAAGGCAGCAAGGAAACCATTCTTTCCCGACTTAATATTCTGCATTCCATTAACACCATTTCTGAATCCGGTTACTTCCATATCCTGCATCTTCAAAAGAAGCATCAGCTGCATGGTTCTCCTGTTTCGCTTTTCATCATCGCTCATTCTTCCGCCCATTTCCATTTTGCCCCCGATTGGAAAGAGTACTGTTTCCTCGGTCTTTTTTTTCCCCCTGGTATTAAACCGAAGTTCAATCCCGTTACGTAAAGCCTTCATTTGTTCATATTCATCCGCGATGCGGATGCATAAATAAAAAGCACTGGAGTCGTTCACGATTGAATAGTTTACCTGAGCCTGCTTATTAAAATTAAACCTTGAAGCATCCCATTCAGAAGAAATCCCGTTCACCACAATACCTGTTTTGTAACTGGATGGATATTTTTTCTCTTTAGACTTGTGATCAGATGCTTTCGTGAAACATGATGCACCAAACACTATGTAAGCTGTAACTAATAAAAAGACTTTAATGCGCATAGGTTTAGAATATATAAGTTGCTTGAAAGAAAATCAGGATAAAGTGTGTTGATGATAACTTTTATATCCGAATCCATGCAAAGATAAAATATTTTTTATCGGAACGATAGGATTAAAAAGCGTTTCCTTTTTACAAATTATTCCTTCCTCTCTGATTTTTTCAATGACCTTATTAGCAGGTAAAATAATTTACGTATTTTCGCGCATGAATTTACGTATTTTCCGTATTCATATTAATAAAATATATTACGTGTATTTCTTATCTTGCTCACTTACAATGCCAAAAGGATTAATCAGTTCCAGTTCCTGGTTTTTCCCTGAATCAGATGATTGAATAACGACGGAATCAGAAGAACACTTTTAAAACTATAAAGATGAAAAAAAGCAGTTTTACATTAAAACTTTTCCTTTCTCTGCTCTTTTTTGGCATTGCTGCCGGAGGGTTTGCTCAGGGAAACATCAGTACCGAAGTGAGTTCGATCCTGGAATTTCAGCAATACGATCGTGCCATTCATATCATGGCCATGCTGATCCTGGGATTCGGATTTTTAATGGTATTTGTTAAAAATTATGGGAGGTCAGCCCTTACAGCTACTTTCCTCCTGGTAAGTGTTGCATTGCCCTTGTACTTAGTGGGTAGTACACTCATTCATGGCGATGGAAGTAAAGTCGAGATCCAGCGTCTAATCCTTGCAGAGTTTGGTGCTGCCAGCTTATTGATTGCAGCAGGAGCTTTGCTTGGAAGGATAAAAATGCATCAGTACCTCATACTTGGCATACTTTTTATTCCCGCATACATGTTGAATGAATGGGTGATTTTAAATAACGGACTGGGATTGCTTGGCAGTGGATTTGCCGATACCGGTGGATCAATCGTCATTCATGCTTTCGGGGCTTTATTCGGAATTGGCGCGGCCATTTCATTAACCCCGTCGAATACCATTGATAAGCCTATAACCTCTGATGATTCCAGCGACCGGTTCTCAATGATCGGAAGTATGGTTTTATGGATCTTCTGGCCAAGTTTCTGTGCTGCCCTTGTTCCGGCAGAAGCTATTCCTATGACGGTAATTAATGTATTTCTTGCTCTTTGCGGTTCTACCCTTGTAACTTACTTGTTATCAGTCTGGATCCGTGGCAAAATCAGCATAGCAGATATTGCAAATGCAGCGCTGGCAGGTGGTGTTGCCATTGGTGCAACATGTGATCATGCCGGTCATTTGACAGCCTTACTCATAGGACTTATTGCCGGAGCCATTTCCACGACAGGATTTGCCGTTCTCCAGGAAAAACAGAAGAAGCTTTTGAAAGCTGTTGATACATGTGGAGTTAGCAATCTTCATGGCCTTCCAGGCTTATTTGGCGGATTGATTGCTATTTTTGTTGTCCCCGGTTTAAGTGCCGGTGCTGAATTAACAGGTATTGCCGTGACCATCATCATAGCTCTTGGTCTTGGACTTGTTTCCGGGAAAGTGATATCCTTGTTTGGCCGCCGTGTGGCAGCCTATTCCGATGCTGAAGAATTTGCAGATGTAGAGATGGAAGAGTCGTGACGTGTGACACGTCTCGGGTAACGCGGTGTCTTTTAATCTGTTACTCTGTTACTCTATTACTCTATTACTCTGTCACTTTGTTACTCTGTCACTTTGTTACTCTGTTACTCTGTTACTCTGTCACTCTTTTACTCTGTCACTCTTTTACTCTGTCACTCTGTTCCTCTATCCTGCAGTAGTCTGTAATACTTACTAAAAGTCTGATTATGGCAATATCATTTAACAATTTGATAACTAGTAACTACTCCGGCAGAGTGGGAGATATTATTTTAAAGAATTATGGTGGAAAGTCGGTTATGGCAAAGCGGCCCGACTGTTCGAAGGTGGTGAAGAGTGCGAAACAATTGGAAATCAATGACCGGTTCAAGAAGGCAGTCAAGTATGGTCAGTATGTTACGAGAAATCCGGAGTTATCCATGTATTACAAGAAGAAAAGGCCAGACCTGAGTCCCTATAATGCAGGTATCTCTGATTATCAAACGCGGCCGGTTATTGAGCGTGTCGACGTGAGTGGTTATCAAGGACTCCCGAGGAATGTAGTTACCGTTTCGGTCTGGAAAAAGTGGAATATAGAAGGAGTTGATTTGGTGATCTTTAACATATTAGGAGAAGTTATTGAGTGCGGAGCTGCAGTTCCGAGGCAGTTCTCGGGAAACATGGAATGGAATTACTCAGCGACGGTTGAGAATGCTGACTATCAAGGGGGAAGAGTTGAAGTTCGAGTTACGGATAAGCCGGGCAATGTTGTTCAGGAAGTCATTACGCTTGATAGCACATAGGATGTCAGAGTCTTTACACGCCAACAAACTCCCCTCCCTCTTGGGGGAGGGGCCGGGGGTGGGGTCCACCTAGATAAGCGGCCATTCAAGTAAATTTCCAATATTATTTCTTTGAAAGTCAATTAGCTGGCGTGGGAGAGGAATATCCATGCTGGAGATTCTTGTGGAAAATTAATCTCCTAAATCCCAATTATACTCAAAATTCATAATTCGTTGATCAATATTCGATATTCAATTCCCATATTCTCGAATTTCCATATTCCTACATTCCAATTCCTCCCATCTAAACTATATCGTACCTATATCAAAACATTAGTCTTCCTTCGTTCTTCCTTCGTTTACTGTCCGTCTTCAGTTTAGGCAAACTATATCGACGAAATAAGGATCAAATATTGATGAATCTCAAGTGCACCTGCAAGGATAGGTTGCGATCAATCTTTTGGTTCTAACATTTAAGAAATAAAATATAGTTTACTACGTACAAGATTCCTTAAAAGAATGAGCACTTTTTCAGAAATACAATTATTCAAAATAGTAAGTAATGTAAAAAAAAGTGATCGAAATCTGATAATACCCCCAAAAATATGTATATTTACAGGTGGGGAAAATAAGATCCGGCAAGGGAAATGAAATAAAATTGTATTTTTTATCTGGTCACATTATTCTGCAACTCATTAATAATCATTATAAAAAATTATTACATATTCATTCATCATTCCTTGTTATAGCCCATGAAAAGAATAATTACTCCTATTCCTTTACTTATGGCAATATGCCTGCTTTTTTCAACCCACCTATTGCCGCAGATTCATCCGTATGTTCCCCGGATGGATTCAAACCTATATAGGATTGGTACTAATGGGATTGGTCATAATAGGATTGGTCCAAAGTACCCATGTGGGAAGAAAATGGTTCAAACCAATACAGATCATAGCCTTTCTAAGAACAAATCTGCCCCTGTAGATTCTGTAACCATGATGTCCTACTTTGACATGCAGGCGTATTATTCATTGGGAGATCAACGGCTTTATTACTGGCCATCCGACAATACAATGGCTGCTTGTGCCAACTGGTCAATGGATACTCACTATAATTTTCCTGATCTGGGAATCGGTTATAATTTTTTTAATGGAACTCAATGGGGCTCTCAGCCAGATGGAACAATTGAATCATTAGTTTCTTGTGGCCCATCTTTACAACCCTTAGGTACAAATGGTGAGTGCCTGGTTTCCGGTTCTTCGTATTTTAATTATCCTTCTTATAATCCGATTTATTTCTTAAAACGAAACCCGAAAGGTTCAGGGTCCTGGCTCCAGTATCTTGTGCCAGATCCGACAGGGCAACCCGGAATGTTTTTACCCCGGATGGTTACCTCCGGTTCAGATGGGATGACAGTGAATATTCTTGCTTTAACGCTTGGTATTACCCCTTATTATAATGGCATGCAATGGGCATTACTGTACATTCGTTCAACTGATGGTGGTGAAACATGGGGTAACTGGCAACAACTTCCGGGAATGGACACTTCAAATTACATATCATTCGGTATTGAAACTTATGCATGGGCTCATCCTCACGGAGATACCTTGTGTTTTGTTGTTGCCAATAATGTGATGGATGCCTTTATCATGAAATCAACAGATAATGGGATTTCATGGACAAAGACAATAATTTATAACTCTCCTTATAACCGGGGAGTACACAATTCTCCCGGTTGGTTTTATTGTCCTGACGGATCGTGCGATGTCGCCTTGGATAAATCAGGCATGGCTCATGTTACCTTTGCCCTGGAAGATGATAAGATTAGTGGGGGTGAGTTATTTCATCAACAATTTGCTAACGGTATTGTTTATTGGAACGAATCCATGCCTCCTCTGGGACAGGTATTGAATTATAGTACACTTCTGGCCAATCACCAGTTAATTGGTTGGGTTACTGACAGTATTATATTTTATAATGGTTGTACGCCGGGAGGATATTTTGGCGCCATTGCAACCAATCCTTCCATGGCTATTGATGACGATAACAATATGTTCATTGTCTGGATGAACCCGACTTCAGTGGGGGATAACGAGGGCTATATTTTGGCCCATATCTATGAAAGAACGGCCATCATTAAATCAGGATCTGACATCTGGTGGAATGATTCGATCATTGATCTTACAAGTGACCCATACTATCATCATAAGGAATGCGTATATCCGAGTCTTTCCCCGACAACAAGTGATGATAAGTTCTTTATGTTGTTCCAGTGTGACAGTCTTGCAGGTGCTTCTGTAGTTTTTATGGCAGACGGCGGTTCCGAGTGTTACAATGGTCAGGAATATGCAACAACTAATTCCATGACGGTCATGAGTGTTATGAAAAGCCAGGTAGGTGTGGGAATTAAAGAAAATAAACTAAACAATACGGGATTTACTGTATCTGATAACTTCCCTAACCCATTCAGGGGAAGTACATCCTATGTAGTTAAAACCAGTAAAGCGGGGGATATCTGCATTGAGATTGATGATCTTTACGGGCAGCAAATTTCGGTTGTAGACAAAGGTCATTATTCCCCGGGAACATATAATTTCACAGTCGATGCTGCCAATTATACTCCTGGGATTTATTTTTATATAGTAAAACTGAATAAGGTGCCGGTTACTAAAAAAATGATGGTGTATTAAATTTCCGGCTTTACAACTTGGAATGGCATTACTTATTTAGTTTCAACCGATTAAAATGTTATAAGAGATTTAGTCGAATAACTTTTCAGGCTATTCTCATCAATCAAAAGGAAGAGGAAGGAGAAAATATAGAAAAAAAGCCTGGGATAAATCTAAAATTCTCAAGTCTAAAATCTCAAATCTGTGTAAAGCGCAATACGTAAAGTGCAAACTGTAAATTAATTACACTTTGCACCTTGCAGTTTACATTTGACTGGTGACTCCGGGGGGACTCGAACCCTCAACCCTCAGAACCGGAATCTGATATTCTATCCAATTGAACTACGGAGCCGTGAGGCAAAGATATAAAAATTGGCTCTACCTTCAAAATCATTGAAGATGCAACATGGTGATCCGTAAATCTCACGGATGGTGCTGGTTTTTTTCTACTTTTGCCTCTTG
>JBEKQA010000102.1:0-11703 GCA_049520195.1 Bacteroidales bacterium | reverse complement strand
TATTATCAGGCACTCCCGGAAATGATTAGAGGTGGTGTACTGTCGGATGCCATTCTTACTATGAGTTCTATGAATGTTATTGCAGGAGAATTGGATGGTTAATAAAACTTATGAATGAGCAATAAGGTTGATCATAAACTATATAACAGGAAAGATAAAAAGGTGAGGTTCTCTGAAAATGTCCTGAAAAGAATTAAAGAGATTATTCTGCATTATCCCAATGATCAGCGCAAATCTGCTTTATTACCTATCCTTCATATTGCCCAGCAGGAATTAGGTGGATACCTGAGCGTTGACGTGATGGATTATATTGCATCCTTATTGAAAATTCAACCAATCGAGGTTTATGAAGTCGCTACCTTCTATTCTATGTTCCATCTTAAACCGGTAGGTAAATATATAATTGAAGTTTGTCAGACGGGTCCTTGTGCAATCCGTGGAAGTGAGAGAATTGTCGATCAGTTGGAGAATATTCTAGGAATTAAAACAGGTGAAACAACATCAGATGGATTATTTACTTTAAGAACCGTAGAATGCCTTGGTTCGTGTGGTACAGCTCCTGTAATGCAAATCAATACGGAGTTTCATGAATTAATCACCAATGACAAGATCATTCAGATTATCGAAGATCTTAGAAGTGAAAATAAACAACAACCCTTGGAGACGAAATGGGCAAACTTGTTTTAACGGATAAGATTAACATCCCAGGTATACAGAACATAGATGTTTATCGGGCTCATGGAGGTTATGGGAACTTGTTAAAAGTAATGAATAATATGACCCCTGCCGATGTAAGCCATGAAGTTACAAAATCCGGTCTGAGAGGGAGGGGAGGTGCTGGATTTCCAACAGGACTTAAATGGAGTTTCCTCGACCGGAAAACAGATAAACCAAGATATCTTGTTTGCAATGCGGACGAAAGTGAACCTGGAACTTTCAAAGATCGATACCTGATGGAGCACTTGCCACATTTGCTGATTGAGGGTCTAATTATTTCCAGTTATGCCTTGGGTGTAAAAACATGCTATATATACATAAGAGGCGAATTCAGATACATAATTGGGATCCTTCAAAAGGCAATTCAGGAAGCATATCAACATAACCTTCTTGGAGAGAATATTCTTAACTCTGGATTTTCACTGGACATTTATCTGCATCCGGGAGGAGGTGCTTACATCTGTGGAGAAGAAACAGCAATGCTCGAATCTTTAGAAGGTAAACGTGGGAATCCCAGGATTAAGCCTCCTTTCCCTGCTTATAAGGGACTCTTTGGCTTTCCGACCGTAGTTAATAATGTTGAGACCCTCGCGGCTGTTGTCCCAATAATTGGAATGGGTGGAAAATCCTATGCAGAAATTGGAATAGGGAAAAGTACAGGTACAAAACTTATCTCTGCATGTGGGAATATCAACAAACCAGGTGTTTATGAAATCGAATTAGGCTTACCTGTAGAAGATTTCATCTTCTCAGAAGAATATTGTGGTGGAATCAAAGATGGAAAACGATTAAAAGCAGTTGTTCCTGGAGGTTCATCAGTCCCGGTTTTACCATTCGAGCTGATCTTACACACACTGAAAGGACAACAACGCCTTATGACCTATGAATCCTTGGCAGAAGGAGGTTTCGATAGTGGCAGTATGCTTGGATCGGGAGGATTTATTGTATATGATGAAGATGCTTGCATGGTAAGGAATACCTGGAACTTTACCCGCTTCTATCGTCATGAATCCTGCGGACAATGTTCCCCTTGTCGTGAAGGGACTGCTTGGATGGAACCCATTCTGAGAAGAATCGAATATGGAGAAGGGAAACTTAGTGACATAGATTTACTTGTTAGTATTGCCGGTAAAATTGAAGGCAACACTATCTGCCCATTCGGTGATGCAGCATCCTGGCCGGTTTCGAGTGCAATTCGTCACTTCCGGCATGAATTTGAGTTCCATGTTGAACATCCCGAAATTGTTAAAAATATTAATCATGGATCGCTGATCAATTATCCGGCATCCAGCATCCAGTATCGCTAATGGTCAATGTAACGATTGATAATATAACAATAAAGGTCAGAGAGGGTACAACCATCCTTGAAGCAGCCCGGCAAATTGGAGGGAAGATAGTACCACCGGCAATGTGCTACTATTCAAAATTGAAAGGTACAGGAGGCAAATGCAGAACCTGCCTTGTAAAAGTGGCTCAGTCGTCGGCAAAAGACCCAAGACCGATGACTAAACTTGTTGCTTCATGCAGTACTCCCGTTCAGGATGGTATGATTGTTCAAAATATCACTTCCAGGGAAGTCCTTGACGCCAGAAAGTCGATTGTGGAATTTCTTCTGATCAATCATCCTATTGACTGCCCAGTATGCGATCAGGCCGGTGAATGTGATCTGCAGGACCTTAGTTTTCAGCATGGAATTGTGGAAACGAGAAGTGAAGAGGAGAGAAGGGAATTTCCTGTAATCGATATCGGAGATAAGATCAAGCTTCACATGAATCGTTGCATTCTTTGTTACCGCTGCGTTTTTGTTGCCGACCAGATCACGAATAAAAGGGTACATGGAGTCCTTTACAGGGGAGATAAATCAGAGATCAGTACTTATATCCAGAATGTCATAGATAATGATTTCTCGGGAAACGTCATCGACGTTTGTCCGGTTGGAGCACTGACAGACAGAACATTCCGTTTTAAAAGCCGGGTTTGGTTCCTGAATCCAGTGGACGCGAACAGGAAATGTTCCCATTGCTCAGGAAAGGTGACCGCATGGATGTCAGGAAATAACATATTAAGGATAACCGGAAGAAAAGATCAATTTGGGGAACTTGAAGATTTTATCTGCAACGAATGCAGATTTGAAAAAAAAGATTTACAAGATTGGATTATAGAAGGTCCCAGGAAAATCAAAAGAACATCAGTTATATCAGCTAATCATTATGAAAAACTGATTAAACCTTCTATTATTCATCCGATTGAGGGAAAAACGGAAGAGCAGAAATAAATGGGGTATTTTGTTATATATAAGACGGTCCTTGCAAGCTGTATTTTAGTCCTTAGCTTACTGGTTGCAATGTATTCCACATTGATTGAACGCAAAGTCGCAGGATTTTTTCAGGACAGGCTAGGTCCTGACCGTGCAGGCCCCTGGGGATTATTTCAGCCTTTGGCGGATGGCATCAAGCTCTTTTTTAAGGAAGAATTTATGCCTAATACAGCCGATAAATTCCTTTATATCCTCGGCCCTTCGCTGACAATGCTCATCGCCTTACTGACCAGCGCTGCCATTCCATGGGGTAGTGACTTGGTGATCAACGGAAGATCTTACCCATTACAGGTAGCGGATATCAACATCGGTATCCTCTACATTTTTGCGATCGTTTCAATTGGAGTATACGGGATCATGATAGGTGGATGGGCCTCAAACAATAAATACGCACTACTCGGAGCTATCCGTGCATCTTCTCAGATGATCAGCTATGAATTGGCTATGAGCCTATCAATCATCTCCGTAGTAATGATGACAGGATCACTAAGCCTGAAAGATATTGTAGAACAACAACATGGATTCAACTGGAATATCTGGTACCAACCGGTTGCTTTCCTCATATTTCTTGTTTGTGCCTTTGCCGAATGTAATCGTTCACCTTTTGATCTCCCTGAATGTGAAACAGAATTGGTTGGTGGCTACCATACTGAATATTCCAGCATGAAGCTCGGTTTTTATCTCTTTGCGGAGTATATCAATATGTTCATCTCAGCTGCAGTAATGGCCACCTTGTTTTTTGGTGGGTACAACTTCCCTTTCATGGATAGGCTGGTAGTTTCTCCCAATCTTATGGCTTTAATTGGCTTCATAGTATTGTTTGTTAAAATTACATTTCTGGGCTTTGTGTTTATGTGGGTGAGATGGACCTTGCCACGTTTCCGGTATGATCAGTTGATGAGACTCGGTTGGAAATCCCTTATACCATTGGCAATCTTGAACATAGTTATTACAGGGATTGTGATACTCATTAAATGATAAATAGGAATGCAAGCAATAACAAGCAGATCGAAAATTGTCTCAAATAAAAAGATGTCTTTTTGGGAGAAGATATATTTGCCTGCAGTGCTGAATGGAATGAGGATTACATTCTCTCACTTTTTCAAAAAGAAAACAACGATCAGATACCCGGAGAAACAAAGAGAATTTTCAGAAATCTACAGGGGGATTCATGTTCTTAAAAGGGATGAAGAAGGAAGGGAACGATGCACAGCTTGCGGGCTTTGTGCTGTTGCTTGCCCTGCAGAAGCAATTACAATGGTGGCAGATGAACGGAAACTTGGAGAAGAACATCTTTACCGGGAAGAAAAATATGCATCTCTTTATGAGATTAATATGTTGAGATGCATTTTCTGCGGATTATGTGAAGAAGCTTGTCCTAAAGAAGCTATTTTCCTGACAAAAAGAATTGTTCCTTCAGATTATGAACGTGAAGGTTTTATCTTTGGGAAGCCCAAACTATTAGAACCTCGGGACCCGGATAAACGGATAGATATTTCAAAACGCGAGACAAAAGCGGTACTCGAATTCAAAAAGGATAAGACTAAAAAGCATAATTTATAGAATGTTTACAAAATACATTTTTTTCTTCCTTTCCATTCTGGCTCTTTATTCAGCCCTGATGGTTCTGATGTCTAAGAAACCTATTCACAGCGTTCTGTATCTGACCCTGACTTTTTTTGCCATTGCCGGACACTATGTGCTTTTAAATGCTCAATTTCTGGCTGTTGTTCATGTCATCGTTTATGCCGGAGCAATAATGGTGCTGTTTTTATTCACTGTAATGCTGCTAAACCTGAATAATGAAGAGATATCATCAAAACCTACCTGGGTAAAGATCATTGTAATAATTGCCGGTGGAACATTGATGATTGTCCTGATCGCTATTTTCCGGGCCTATGATATTGCGATAAAAGCTGATCCTTCTCTGACACAAATAGGTTTGGTCAAGAATCTTGGGAGAGTGCTATATAAAAATTATATGTTACCGTTTGAACTATCGTCGATCTTATTTCTTACGGCAATGGTTGGCGCTGTTCTTCTTGGGAAAAAAGAACAAATATGATGTTAAACCTGAAGATGAAGATTTAATAATTTCAAAATGGAAGCTATCCCAATTGGATATTACCTTTTCTTTTGCACTTTTTTATTCTGCATTGGTGTCATTGGCGTTCTTATAAAACGTAATGCTTTACAGATCCTTATGTCTGTCGAATTAATGATCAATTCGATAAACTTACTGCTAGCAGCTTTCTCAACCTATCTGAATGACCCTGCAGGGCAAATATTCGTATTTTTTATTATGGTTGTTGCAGCAGCAGAGGTGGCAATCGGACTGGCTATTATTGTCGTTATTTATCGGACTACACACTCAATTGATATTGATATTCTGAATAAACTAAAATGGTAAGCATTAAGTTTATAAAGTTATAAAGTTTGTAAAGTGCTGAATTCAATCGTGAATTTAAAATTATAAATAAATAATAATGAATCTTCTGATAACCCTGATTCCTTTTTTCCCGCTTTTCGGATTTCTGATCCTCGGGTTTGGGTTTGATCATATTCCAAAGAAATTAACATCAATCATTGGTCCTGGTACTGTGCTTCTTTCATTTATCGGGTCAGTGATTATTTTATTTCATTTTATTTACTTCCCTATTATTCTAGGTTCTAATCAGTTAATAGTCAAATTGTTCGACTGGATAACTTTCAGCGGCTTTACTGTTTCTTTCTCATTTCTGATAGATCCGCTATCAGTGGTGATGCTGCTTATCGTGACGGGAGTGGGGTTCCTCATTCATGTGTATTCGATTGGTTATATGAGAAATGACCCGGGGTACAACCGGTTTTTCGCTTATATGAACCTCTTTATTTTCTTTATGATGCTGCTTGTAATGGGTGCAGGTTATGTAATAATGTTCATTGGTTGGGAAGGTGTTGGTTTATGCTCATACTTGCTGATTGGATTCTGGTTTAAAAATCAGGAATTCAACAATGCAGCAAAGAAAGCATTCATCATGAACAGAATAGGCGATCTTGGTTTCCTTTTGGGATTATTTCTTCTTTTTATAACTTTTGGAAGCCTGAATTATCTTGATATTTTCTCTCATGCACAAAGCATACAATCAGAAACGGGAGTCATAACAGTTATTACACTTTTACTTTTTTCCGGAGCTATAGGGAAAAGTGCACAAATACCTCTTTATACATGGCTTCCCGATGCAATGGCTGGACCTACTCCGGTTTCAGCACTCATTCATGCCGCTACAATGGTAACTGCAGGCGTTTACATGGTTGCACGATCGAATATCTTATTTGCTCTTTCTCCCATATCACTCAATGTCATGGCGGTGACCGGACTTGCAACAGCTATATTAGCAGCTTCAATAGCTATCTATCAGAATGATATAAAAAAGATCCTTGCCTACTCAACTATTAGCCAACTAGGATATATGTTTCTTGGATTGGGCGTGGGTGCCTTTACCGGCGCCATGTTTCACCTAATAGCCCATGCTTTCTTTAAGGCGCTGTTATTCCTTGCTGCCGGAAGCGTGATCCATGCATTGGGAGGAGAACAGGATATCCGAAAAATGGGAGGTTTAAAAACCTCTTTAAGTAAAACAATGTGGATATTTCTTATTGGAACCATAACTATTGCTGGGATTCCGCCTTTTTCAGGATTCTTTTCAAAAGATGAAATCCTCTCGGCAGTTTTTAAAAATAATCTTCCTTTATGGATAATTGCAATAGCTGGGATAATGATGACTGCTTTCTATATGTTCAGATTGTTTTTCCTCACTTTTACTGGTAAATTCAGGGGATCTGAAGAGCAAAAGCAACACCTTCATGAATCACCTTCGATCATGATTATTCCGTTAATGGTTCTGGTCATCTTATCAATTGCAGGAGGGGTAATTAATCTGCCTGAATTTATGGGCGGCTCAGGATGGCTTCATGCATTCCTTGCCCCTGTTTTTGCCACATCAGCATCTATCATTAAATCACAGGTGAATAGTAGTACTCATTTTTCTGAATGGGTGTTGTCCGGTATAAGCGTTATTTGTGTTGGAGTCATGATCCTGGCTGCTTGGTCACGATTCATGAAAAGAGAACCTGAGATCGGAGACGCAATAATTCAACAGGCTTTTCTTCCAAGACTTCTTTCAAAAAAATTCTATGTCGATGAGCTTTATGATAAACTTTTTGTAAAGCCGATCCTTAACCTTTCGAAAGGGCTACATGAAGTCATTGAAAAACAAATTATTGATAGATTTATTAATGGAATCGGGACTCTCATAATCCGTACAGGAAACATGGTCCGCTACCTTCAAACTGGTCATGTAGGCTTTTATGTGTTCATGATGGTCGCTGGTATCATTGCAATATTATTTTTTAATCTTTTGATTTAAATGATTACAGGAATTCTTTTATTAGTTCCGCTTTTGTTCTCAATTGCCATTTTCATTCTCAAGAATGAAAAATGGATCCGGCTGCTTGCAACAACAGGATCTGTAATAGTTTTCCTGATCTCACTTTATGGCCTTTTTCTCTATTCGACGCAATGTCATTGTCAATTCATCCTGAATATCGGTTGGATCGATGCCCTTCATGTCAACCTTCGTTTTGGTGTTGATGGAATAAGCTTACTGCTGGTTCTTTTGACGACATTCCTGACACCCTTGATTATTCTTGCTTCCCATGGTCACGCATACAGCAGACCCTCAGCATTTTACGGTCTGATAATGTTGATGGAATTTGCCTTTATAGGAGTATTCAGTGCTTATGATGGACTTGTTTTTTACATTTTATGGGAACTCGCGCTCATTCCTGCTTATTTTATCTGTGCTGTCTGGGGTGGTAACGACAGGATCAGAATCACCTTTAAATTCTTCATATTTACTTTCACGGGAAGCTTATTCATGTTGGTGGCTTTGCTTTATGTTTATTTTAAAACACCATCGCCACATTCATTTGAGATCATTTACCTATATGCTGCACATCTGACATCTCATGAACAAACCTGGATATTCCTTGCATTGTTTTTAGCCTTTGCCATTAAGATCCCAATCTTCCCATTTCATACCTGGCAGCCTGATACTTATACCGAAGCTCCTGCAGGCGGAACAATGCTTCTTGCGGGAATTATGCTGAAAATGGGGACCTATGGACTCATCCGTTTCCTGATTCCTCTTTGTCCGGTCGCATTAAGAGAATGGGGATGGGTCGCCCTTGCCCTTTCTATTATCGGGATCATTTATGCCTCGGTCGTAGCTATCATGCAAAACGATATGAAGAGGCTCATTGCCTATGCTTCCATTGCTCATGTTGGTCTGATCTCAGCTGGGATTTTCACACTAACTATGAAAGGATTGGAAGGGGCTGTAATTCAGATGGTTTCCCACGGGATCAACATCACCGGATTGTTTATTATTATCAGCCTCTTGGAAACAAGACTAAAAACAAGGGAAATCTCAAAGATGGGAGGAATAGCAACACAAGCTCCCAGGATAGCGGTTATCTTTATGATAATAATTTTAGGAAGTATCGGTCTTCCTCTTACGAATGGATTTATAGGCGAATTTCTTTTGTTGTTCGGGATTTTTGAGATCAATGGTTGGGCAGCTGCAATAGCAGGTCTGACAATCATATTCGGAGCAGTTTACATGCTTTGGATGTACCAGCGTTCCATGCTTGGCAAACCTAATGAAGTTACACGAAAGTTTCATGATATAAACTTTGCAGAAGCGATCCCATTGATTCCCATAGTGATAATGATTATATGGATTGGGATATTTCCAAACTTTTTCCTACACATTGCAGAACCTGCAATCCAGGAAATATTAAATTTAATTCACTAGTATGATTAACTGAGGCGACAATTAATGCTGACAATCATTGCTTTAACGGTATTAGGTATTCTGATCCTTGCTGAAGGAATCCTGGGAAAGAAATCATGGCATCTCCCAACCATCCTGGTTGGATTGCTAATATCCCTGGCATTAAACCTGACTGGTTGGAATCAGAACATTCACTATTACAACAACATGCTTATTGTTGATAATAGCTCTATCGCATTCAGTGTAGTTTTGATCTTTACCACATTTATCATTTTCCTGTTTGCAGGTCATTATTATAAAGATGTGGTCAGGCCTCTTGACGATATTTATGCCATACTTATTTTTGCTCTTACAGGAAGTGTTTTGATGACCAGTTTCGGCAATCTTATCATCCTTTTCCTTGGTATTGAGACACTTTCAATTGCCCTATATGTTCTTGCTGGGAGCCACAAGGAGGCAATCACTTCAAATGAAGCTACCTTGAAATATTTTCTGATGGGATCGTTTCTCTCAGGATTTTTGCTGTTCGGGATTGCTTTGCTTTATGGGGCTTCCGGATCTCTCAATATGAATGAGATCTCCCGTTATACCTTGCATGAGGCCGGGCATCTTTCGACTATGTTCCGGGCAGGCTTGTTTCTCCTGATAATTGGATTGGCATTCAAAATTGCTATCGTTCCGTTTCATTTCTGGGCTCCAGATGTTTATGAGGGAACTCCTACTTTATTGACTGCATTTATGGCCACAGTTGTCAAAGTTGCCAGCATCGTGGCTTTATTTCGTTTATTCAATAATTGTTTCTCTTCAATCAGAGAAGTATGGGCCCCAACTATATGGATTCTCGCCGTCCTGACAATTCTGGTTGGAAACTTTACCGGCCTATACCAGCCGAACCTTAAGCGTATGCTGGCCTACTCAAGTATTAGCCATTCAGGTTATATGATGCTTGCAGTTCTAGCATTTAGTTCAAGATCATCAGGCGCACTTTTATTGTATGCTGCTGCTTATTCAGTCGCAACGGTAACAGCATTCGGCATCCTTATCCTCATCAGAGGTGTAAAAGGAAATGATCTTTATACCTCGTTTGAAGGGATTTCGAAAAAAAATCCATTAGAAGCTTTATGTCTGACTATTGCTTTGCTATCCCTTGCAGGAATACCCCCGTTAGCGGGCTTCATGGCAAAGTATTACTTATTCTCTGCAGCTCTTGAACAAGGATATCTGTGGCTTCTGATTATAGCAGTATTAGGTTCGGC
The DNA here is from genome assembly GCA_049520195.1 of Bacteroidales bacterium. GTDB lineage: Bacteria > Bacteroidota > Bacteroidia > Bacteroidales > FEN-979 > FEN-979. The sequence continues at coordinate 1,576 of JBEKQA010000102.1, read as the reverse complement.
AATAAGCATAGCTTATTATTTCAAACCCATTATTTCCATTTATCTGAAAGAAGGAGATGGTTTAAAACTTGAAGTTGAAAAAGCTTACAAAGCAAATATTATCTTTCTGAGTCTCCTGACCCTTGCACTGGGTTTTTTGCCTGCCCTCTTGATCAATTTATTATGATCTCATGAACTTTTTGATCTCGGCGGCGTGTTCTTTTTCTTCTTCGATGATCTTAAAAATAAGTTTTTTTGAATCACCGGAGGTTTTCTTCAGCAACTCTTCATAGAAGATAACACTATCATTTTCAAATTTATAGGCAATCTCTAGCCCCTGTTTGGGAGTCGTAACTGTCCTTGCCAGTTCGGCACCGGCATCTTTACGCCCGAAAATATGAGTATCGGCCAGATGTCCGATATAATCCGAAGATTCTTCTTTATCAAATTCGAAGTTTTCAGGTTCAAATTTATCTTCCAGTTTCTGAAAAATGGCAATGTGGTTTATTTCCTTTTCAGCAAGGTCGTAAAACAATCCTTTGATATCGGGACTATCATTGATCATGTCTGCAGCAGCAGTATAAAATTCGTGGCCATTCTCTTCAATTCTGAGGGCAATCTCAATTATTTCCAGTCCGGAGTAATACATACGTTTCCTTATTTGATGAGCAAATTTAAAAAAAAATACCGGATTAAAAAGTATCCGATCAGATAAATAAATTTCAACTAATTTGGTTGTCAGAACCTTAGGAATCATATCTTTACGTGTTAGGTGATGCTTGCACATAAGATACTGATCTCTAGGTTTTAATTAAAATTAGAGTACATAAATCACTAACAATAAATTGTTTATAAAGTACTAATATTTAAGGATTTAACTCTTGATTCACATTGTTAATTTAATTTTATAAAGTTTTTGGTAATTACCATTTTATCTGTAGTTATAACTACTGTATACAACCCTTCTATAAATGAAGATGTATTTAATTGCATTTTTTTGGTGCCAGAAGATTGATCATTTAATTGTTCATTATACATTTTAATTCCACTAATACCATATACAGATAAATTTATATTCGAATTTTCATATAAGTAAAATGCAATTGTCAATGTGCTTCTAACAGGATCAGGATATAACTCAAGTGTACTACTTTTAATAATAGTATCAGTTGATTCATCTCCTTCTTGTAATTTTAAAGTTGTAAAATTTTGTTGATTACCGTAAGCAGTTCCATTTATATTAGTAGCATATGCTCTTACATAATATAGAGTATTGCTTTTTAGATCAGTGATATAGCTTGTGAATTTACCAGTTCCTGATCCATCTGTAGTATATGAATTGCTTATTGTTGGATTTTGTGAAATATTCCAGCATACCCCTCTTCCTGTTACCGTTGCACCTCCATCAGAGGTCACATTACCTCCACTCGTTGCAGTAATCTGAGTTATAGCCGTGACAGTATCTGTTGTTACTGTTGCTAAAGTAGAATTTTGTAAAGTAGTGAAACTTCTTTGATTACCGTAAGCAGTTCCATTGGCATTAGTAGCATACGCCCTGATATAATAAAGCGTATTCGCAGTTAAACCCGTAATAGAG
>JBEKQA010000101.1:0-12060 GCA_049520195.1 Bacteroidales bacterium | reverse complement strand
TTTTCCAGTCTGCACATGCCCCTTCTTTATCACCCAAAGACAGTTTTACTTTAGCACGGTTATCATAGGCATCGACATAACTCACCTGAATTGAGATTGCTTTATTTAAATCATCCAATGCAGCCTGAGCGTCTCCCAGTGTCAGTTCTGCTCCACCGCGGTTATTCAGGGCTGTAGCATTTTTCGGGTCGAGGGCCAGCGCTTTGTTATAATCCTCAATTGCACCTTTGTAATCTTTAAGGTAATGTTTCATCATTCCGCTATTTGTATAAACATCCGGATATTTAGGATCGAGTTTAGCGACTGTTTCATAATTCTCAAGCGCTCCCTTTACATCATCTTTCAGATACAAACAGCCTGCAATATAGTTATAAGCTATTGGATTTGTTTTATCCTTTTCGACGAATTTATCCATATCTTCCTCTGCTGCTGCAAATTGATTTAATTCAAAATGACATACACCTCTGCCGAAATATGCTTTCGTCAATTGGGGATTCATCTTTAATGCTTCATTCAGATCATTAACAGCACTCTTGTAATCTTCAGTCAACAGCTCAGCGATTCCTCTCTCAAAGTAAGCTACCGGCATCCTATATAAGGTGAGGGACTGAGTAAAGTCACCGATTGCACCTTCATTATCATCCGCTCTTAATTTCTGCAATCCTCTACTGTAAAGTTCATTCGCTTTTTTCGCGTCAGGGTCTACAAAAGACTTTTTAACCGGGCCAAGCTCTTCGATTGATTTCTTTGCATAATCATTCAGTACTCTTGCACTTCTGTCACTTGTATCTTTCTTTGGACCCGGTTGAGGAACGGCATTACCTTTCTGACTCGTTAACTGGTTACCCGGAGAATTCTGTTGTACCTGATTCCCATTAACCGCTGTAGCTGTATTCTGCACGGTATTATTTGTTTGAGCGGTACCCGATAATTTTCCGGTATCTTGTTTCTGCTTATTATCCAGATGATTACAGGAAATAGTAATGAAAGAAATTCCCGTCAGAAGTAAAGAAAGTAATAAACATTCAGAGGCTTTTCTAATTTTTTTCATATTCGATCTGCAGTTATAATTCTTACTCATTTAATAACTTATTTTTTTGTGAGGTATTGTGTCATTAACAGGGCTGCCCTAGCTGATGCGCCTCTGCCACCCAGTTTTTCCTTTAACCGGGAATAGGCCAGGATAATTTCCTGCCTTCTTGGGATTTCGAGGATTTTCTGCAATTCATCCTTCAGCTTTGACTCAGACAGATCTTCCTGAATAAGTTCACATATGACATCCTGATTCATGATCAGATTGACGAGTGAGATATATTTCACTTTGATGACCAATCGTGCAATCAGATAAGATAAAACGCTTCCTTTATAGCATACAATCTGAGGGACGCCCATCAATGCTGTTTCCAATGTAGCAGTTCCGGAAGTAACAAGAGCGGCATACGAATGATGGAGAAGATCATAAGTCTGGCCATTTATAACAGAAACAGAAGTTCCCGAGATCATACCGGAATAAAATTCAGGTTTTACCGAGGGAGCCCCGGCAATTACAAACTGATAGTCGCTGAAATAACCAATGACCTTTAACATCACCCTAAGCATTATCCTAATTTCCTGATGCCGGCTTCCCGGTAACAAAGCAATTATATGCTTATCAGGAAGTCTAAACCGTTCAAGAAAGGTTGTTCTGTCTGAATATACTGTATCTTCATTTATAACATCCAATAGAGGGTGACCGATAAAATCGACCTCATATCCGAACTGACTATAAAAATCTTTCTCAAAAGGAAGGATTACGAACATCCTGTCGACATACTTTTTGATTTTATGAACACGGGAAGAGCGCCATGCCCATAACTGCGGAGATATATAATAGAATACCTTTATTCCATGATCATGCGCAAACCCGGCAACCCTCAGATTAAAGCCAGGATAATCAACAAGGATCAATACATCAGGATGATATTCAAGGAGATCCGTTTTACAGAAGCTGATATTCTTCCTGATCGTGTTCAGGTGGGCCAGAACTTCAAAAAATCCCATAAAAGCAAGATCGCGGTAGTCTCTCACGACATCGGCTCCCTGTGCTGCCATAAGATCGCCACCCCAGCAACGGAATGTAGCAGCCGGATCGACTTTTTTCAGCTCTTTTATAAGATTCGATCCATGAAGATCACCTGACGCTTCACCTGCAATAATATAGTACTTCATATATGTGCTATCGTTACTAAGATAATCAGGATGACAGTCATGGCAAGGACGCCTCTTCCGGTTTTGCCCAGATTGGCAGTAATGAAATAATACCGGATCGGGACAATATTCAGGGCAACACAGACAAACATGGCCTTATCCAGGGCCAAATGTCCGATAATTAATTTAATGAGGTACATGAGGCCAAATAAAACGGCAGGCTCAAGTATGCCAATTAGCATTCCAAACCACAATGCATCTTTCTTAAACATTGCCCTCCCAGGATTTCAATAATTCTATTGTTTCGTAAGATGTAAAGTCAAAATGAACCGGCACTATGGAGACAAACTTATTTTCCAGTGCGACCTCATCCGTATCAGCGCCATCTCCATCTCTCAGATAGACTCCCTTTAACCAGTAATATTTTCTTCCCACGGGATCAACCCTTTCATCAAAATCTTCCTGCCATGAACCTTTTGCCTGACGGCATATTTTAATCCCTTTCAATTCTTTGCGGGGGACATCGGGAATATTGACATTCAGACAAACACCTTCCGGCAATCCTTCATCAAGCACCTTTTGAGCTAAATGGCTTACAACATCGGCAAAGGGTTTAAAATCCGCTTCATGCGAATAATTATTGAAGGAAAAACCAATTGAAGGCACGCCAGCCATTGCTCCTTCAAACACAGCCGCCATGGTCCCGGAATAGATGATCGAGATCGATGAATTTGATCCATGATTAATTCCTGAAACCAGCAGGTCGGGGAGTTTTTTCATAACAATTCTGAAACCCAGTTTAACACAATCGGCAGGATTGCCATTGCAACTGTATTCTTCATATTTTGCTTCCTTAGCATGCAATTTCAAACGCAGTGGTGTATTTGTAGTAATTGCATGCGCAGTTCCCGACAGCGGTTTATCGGGAGCCACAACCACTACCCTGCCCATTTTTCTCATTTGCGAAATCAATAACCGGATACCCGGAGCATGGATACCGTCGTCATTGGTCACAAATATCAAAGGGTCCTGTTTATTTATCTCTTTTCCCAAATTTATCCATTTTTTTAGAGACCTCAAAATTAGCAATAAAACCAATCGCTCTGCGTTCATTAGCAGTAATTAAAAGAAAAAACGATACGCAAAGGAGTGACGCCACCCCCTGAGCCAATGACCCCACCCCCTAACCCCCTCCCCCAAGAGGGAGGGGGAAATCAAATGCGGGAGTTGAAACAATTTAATAAAAAAACGATGCGAAAACTCTGCTTACTTCTAATCATGTTTCCGATGGTTCTTTTCTCTCAGAACCTTGTGATAAATTCAGATTTTGAAGCAAAGTCCGGGTGCCCGACTGCCAGCGGCCAATTCGTCCTTGCAGAAGAATGGTTCAGCCCGAATGTGGGGACACCGGATTATTTCAACGATTGTAGTCCTACCCTTGAGTATGGAACAGAATTCAATTCAAGAGGTGGTCAAATTCCACATTCCGGTCATGGTTATATGGGCATCCTGTGTGAAAACCTTCATAAAAACCAGTTTTTTGAGTATATAGAGACACATCTGAAAGAGCCATTGACGAAAGATCAGCTATACTGTGTAAAGCTATTTGTAAGCCTGGGAGACTGTGATTTTGCCCTGAATGAACTGGGGGCAGTTTTCTCAGAAACTGCATTAAAAGATCTGCAGGTAAAAAAGATCATACTTCCATTCCTCCCTTTATCTAACGGGACACCATTAGAGGATACTGAAAAATGGATATGTATCAAAGGAGTTTATAAAGCCAAAGGAGGTGAGCGGTATTTAACTATTGGCGATTTTGAAAAAGACGATATCTTCGTCCGTGTAAGGACCAATAATAATGACCCCAGTTTTAAATCAGCCTATTATTTTATTGATGATGTCACAGTAGAACCCGTTGATTATGAATCCGGCTGCCAATATTCACCCTAACCTCCAGGAGTTAGAATTGTAAGAGTTCCTCATACAATTCTTTTACCGGTAACCCCATGACGTTGAAATAGGATCCTTCAATTTTACTGATCCCTATATATCCAATCCACTCCTGAACCCCATAACTTCCTGCTTTATCGAAAGGATGAAAGTTCTCTATATAATAATTAATCTCCTCCATCTTCAGCTCTTTGAAATAAACGGATGAAATTACGTGGAAAGTCTTTCTGCGATTCGCGGATCTCAGGCAAACCGCTGTGATCACGTCGTGTTTGCGTCCTGATAGTTTCTGCAACATACTGACGGCATCAAGATAATTTTCCGGCTTTCCAAGTATCTCGCCACGGATCGAGACAATCGTATCTGCAGTGATCAAAATTGTACCCGCGGAGAGCAGGGATGAACTAAAAGAATCGGATTTAAGGTCGGCAAGGTATGTTGCAATCTCAACCGGGGTAAGAAACACAGGATAATGTTCATCTACGGCAGGAGCCATCACCCGGAAATTCAATCCTAATTCTTTCATCAGGTACTGCCTTCTCGGAGATTGAGAGGCAAGGATCAGGTTTTTATCCTGAAGTCGGTTATAAATCGTCATAAATCAAATCCCTGAAGCTATAAGTTGAATAGATAAAATTCCGGCAAACATAATCAGTTTGCAAAGATTACTCAGAAAATGATAGTCTTCTTTTTTCTTTGCCCGATACAGTTTAAAGAGCAGGTAAATCATGGGAAGCTGAACAACTAAAAGAAAATACCAAAAGACAAGCATCCATCCACTGTTGATAAATGTCCATTGAACAAAGCCGAGGGATAAGATAGTCAATAGCACAATTAAGGTCACAATATAGTTTGATCGCTTTATACCCAAGACAATAGGAATATTACGACAGCCATATTCCTTATCTCCTTCTGTGTCTTCCATATCTTTAATGATCTCACGAAAGAATGAGATGAGGAAAGCAAATAAGCTGAAAGCAATAAAAAAACCATCGGTTTCTTTTAATTCCGGGACAACCTGGGAGAAATTCAGTGGAGTCAGGCGCAGGTGAAGGAATTCAAAATACCAGACCATAAAGATCACCAAACCTGAAAGGAGTGACACTACGAAATTGCCCCAGAACAATATTCGTTTGTACCTGGCAGAATATAACCATAGCAGGATAGAGACGACCGGGAAAATAAGGCCAAAGTTTAAGGACTTCAGGCGGTAGGCAAGGTAAAAACCAATCAGAATACCGATAGCATTAATGATAATATGCATCCTGATAACATGACGGCCTTTGACAGCCGTTCCAACCAGGTTGCTATTGGGTCTGTTTACGGAATCTATGCGGATGTCGAAATAATCGTTAATCAGGTATCCCCCTATAGTCAGAAGTATCGTCGCTAACACCAGCAGAGAAAAATCAAACCATCCCGATAACATTTCCGGATGTTTCGGAAAGAGAAAAGTCTTCAATATTCCATAACGTAATAAATATTGCGTCAGAATGATGATCAATATATTTGGTAACCGGATAATCCGAAAAAAAGTCTCGAGTTTTTTCATATATTGTCCTGTTTACCAATGATAACCATCATCATTCATCCATTTACCCTGGATCTTAAGCACTTGTTCAATCACATCTCTTACACAACCTTTTCCACCCGGAAAAGCTGAAATGTAATTTGAGACCTTCCGGATCTCCTCAGCAGCATCAGCGGGACACGTTGAAATGCCGGCCTTAAGCATAATTTCATAGTCAGGAATATCATCACCCATGAAAAGTACCTGGTCAGTTTTGAGGTCATTTTTTTTCAGGTAGTTCTCAAACACGTCCGATTTATTTTCGATTCCGAGAAAGATATCTTTGATCTGAAGAGCCTTTAACCTGTTCAGCATGCTATCAGCCTTTGCACCAGAAATCACCGCAACCCTGTATCCCTTCTTAACGGCCAATTGAAGGGCATAACCATCTTTTACATTTGTTGTACGGTAGGCCTCACCATCATCCAGCGTAATGATGCTGCCATCGGAAAGGACCCCATCGTAGTCGAAAATGAAAGTATTAATATTTTTCAGTAGTGTCTTGTAACTCGTCATATTTTCTTTTTGTGTTTTATGATGTTCTGCGTGATCAAAGAATAAATTTCTTTATAGTCAGGATGGGCTGATAACATGTTAAGGTGCATTGCGATCGTCTCCATGTCCTCACGGATTGCAGGGCCTGTCTGGAAATCAAATACAGAAGGTGATCCTGAATTTTCTGCAGTATACTTAATTAAAGGTTCCAGGATTGTCGGATCAATCCCTTTATTCCTCAGTAAATCCTGGGAAACGGCTACCATAAAGTTACTGAAGTTGCTTGCAAACACGGCTGAGAGATGCAACACTCTTCTCTGATCAGAATCAATCTTATATACCCTATGTGAAATTGAATCTGTAAAGGCTTTCAGCCGGCGAAGATTTTCATCAGAACTGGCCTCTATGCAGAGGGGAACATTCCGGAACGAAATCCGTCTGTCAGTCCTGAAGGTTTGCAAGGGATAGATTACGCCAAAGTTTGTAGCAGCCATTCCCAGAATGTCCATATCCACAGAACCGGAAGTATGAACAAGCAGATGGTCACCGATATCTAAGCGTTCAAGGATTTGTTTGATCGCGTCATCGCTGACGGCCAGGATGTAAAGATCGGCGTCAAGACTTATATATTCAAGGACCCGAATATACTTTGCCTTCAGTTTCCTGGCCAGATCCAGGCCTTTGGTTTCTGAACGGTTCCATACTTCGAGAATGGTATAGTTTTTTTTCCGGAGGGCCACACAAAGATTTCTTGCTACTCTTCCGGCGCCAATGATCACTATTTTCCGGATTTCCTGATTTATCATTGTTTCAATATTTACTTGAAAGTACAAAGATAGAGCAATAGCAGTTTACTTTTTACGTATTATTGCAAAAGACAATTCAAAACCCATGCAAAAACTTTTTCTGATATCAACCTGCATTCTTTGCTTCTCAATTTCTAATGCTTACTCACAACACAGGAAGATACAATTCATTGAAAAGCCATGGCAGGACATTGTAAAGATGTCAAAACAGCAAAACAAGGTTATTTTTCTTGATGCCTATGCATCCTGGTGTGGACCTTGCAAATGGATGGCAGCAAATATGTTCACCAATGACAGTATTGCCGATTACTATAACAGAACCTTTATCTGTGCAAGTTTCGATATGGAAAAAGGTGAAGGAATTGACCTCAGGAAGAAGTACGCCATAAGGGCCTACCCTTCCCTTGTACTTATAGATACAGCAGGAAATATGATCCATGAAAGGGTTGGGGCACCTCAAAGGGTTCAGGATTATATTGAGATGGGCAGGGTGGCTTTACATCCTTCTGAGGGATTGGCAGCCTATATGAAGAGATATGAGGCGGGAGACAACTCACCTCAATTCATTCAGAGTTACCTTACCCGGTTGGCTGAGGCTTACATGCCTGTTGATGTGGTTATGAAAAAATATTTCAGTACCCAGAAAGAAAGTGAGTTGTTTAACCGGGTGAACTGGAACATTATGTACAGGTATGTTTACGATATCAATGACCCTCTCTTTAATTTTCTTTTGAAGCATAAGTCAGAATTCATGAAGTCATATTCTGTTGATTCTGTAAATAATAAGATCTCTGATATATTTCTGTATTCGTTACGCGGGGCATTGCAAATGCCCAATGCTGTAAAGGCCGATTCACTTTATAAAGCCATGAAGGAAAAAGTAAAAGCCACTGGTTTTGAAGGTGCCGATAAAGTTATTTTTACTACTGACCTGCAATGGTTTCATTTAAGGGAAAAGAATAAGGAATTCCTGGAACTTGCAGCAAAGGATCTGGATAAATATTATGCGAATGATTATAATATGCTCAGCAATATTTCCTGGATGGTATCATCATTCACTACTGATACAACCTACATGAAGAAAGCTCTTTCATGGTCAAAAAAATCCGTATCACTCAGGGAAGAGCCTAATAATCTAAACATATATGCAACCCTGCTTTTTAAGATGGGTAATAAAAGCGAAGCTGTAGAACAGGAAAAAAAAGCCATTGCTATCGCAAAGGAGAGGAATCTCTCAGCAACCCAATATGAAGAAGCGCTGAAGCGGATGGAAGATACCAAATAAAAAAAGCCTGGTTACCAACAAGATACCAGGCTCGTTATTTTAGGACATCTTATTCTTTATGCCTGGGCCGGAGGCATACCGAGATTGAAATTAATCTCGCCTTCTGTGATCTTTATCTCTCCATGCATAGATTCGTACTTCGCAACATTGTCTTTTAACGCCTTATAAAGACGCTTTGCATGTTGCGGAGTCAGGATGATACGTGATTTTACCTTGGCCTTAGGTATCCCAGGCATCATTTTGATAAAATCCACAATGAATTCTGACGGTGAATGCGTGATAATAGCCAGGTTGGAATATATTCCTTCTGCTATATCATCCGGCAGCTCGATGTTGATCTGATTTTGGTTATTTTTATTTTCCTCCATAGGTAGTTAATTTTTATTCTTCTGCTTTAGATGCCATAAGTGTTTCGTACTCTTCATTGCTTCCAACGATCAGATTGTCGTAATCTCTCAAACCGGTACCGGCAGGGATAAGATGTCCGACAATTACATTCTCTTTCAATCCCATAAGCTCATCCTGACGTGCATTGATTGCAGCCTGGGTGAGGACCTTTGTTGTTTCCTGGAATGAAGCTGCTGAAATCCAGCTCTTGGTCTGCAAAGAAGCCCTTGTTATACCCTGGAGTACCTGGCGTGCAGTAGCAGGCTGGGCATCCCTCGCCTCAATCAGTTTTTTATCTTTCCGCTTCAACATTGAATTATCATCTCTGAGCTTTCTTGCACTGATGATCTGGCCAGGCTTTAATGTGGCTGAATCACCAGGATCACTTACAACTTTCTTGCCAAAGATCCAATCATTCTCATCCTGGAAATCGATTTTATTGACAAGTTCTCCTTCAAGGAATTTTGAATCACCCGGATCTTCAACCTCAACCTTCCGCATCATTTGACGAACGATGGTTTCGAAATGTTTGTCGTTGATCTTAACACCCTGCAGACGATAAACTTCCTGGATCTCATTCACAATATATTCCTGGACTTTCATAGGTCCTTTGATAGCAAGAATATCGCTGGGGGTCATGGCTCCTTCTGAAAGCGGGGTACCTGCTTTTACATAATCGTTTTCCTGTGCAAGGATCTGTTTTGTGGTTGGAACCAAATAACGTTTTTCCTCCCCAGTTTTAGATGTGATAATAACCTCACGATTTCCTCTTTTCAGTTTCTTAGCGAATGAAACCACACCATCAATTTCAGAAACAATAGCAGGATCGGACGGGTTTCTTGCCTCGAATAATTCGGTCACTCTCGGCAATCCACCGGTGATATCACCGGCTTTCCCGATGGCACGCGGTATCTTGACCAGGACTTCCCCTGCCTTGATCTTGCTTCCATCCTCTATAACGATATGAGATCCGACAGGAATATCATATGTACGGCTTATTTCACCAGAAGCAGTCAGAATATTGATTGAAGGATTCTTTGCTTTCTGGCGCGACTCGATAACCACTTTCTCATGATAGCCTGTCTGTTCATCCGATTCAACACGGTAAGTAACATTCTCAATAATACTTTCAAAGTTGACCTTACCGGCAACTTCTGAAAGAATGACCGCATTGTAAGGATCCCAGTCACTGATAATATTTCCTTTCTTTATGGAATCACCACTCCTGAAATAGAGGTTGGCACCATAAGGAATATTTGCAGAACTCAGGGCTATGTGAGTATTTTTATCAACAATCCTCATTTCGGCAGAACGACCGATAACGATATCGATCTTTCCTCCTGAAGATGCTACTGATTCAACTGAACGGAGCTCATCAATCTCGAGTATACCATCGTATCTTGCGTCAATACGGGAAGTACTTGCAATGTGAGCGCCAGCGACACCACCGACGTGGAATGTACGCAGAGTCAACTGAGTACCAGGCTCTCCAATGGATTGTGCTGCTATTACACCCACGGCTTCGCCTCTTTCAACCATTCTACCTGTCGCAAGGTTACGGCCGTAACATTTTGCACAAACACCTTTTTTCGATTCACAAGTCAACACCGAACGGATTTCAACTGAATCAATAGGAGAATCTTCAATAACCGAGCCTATATCTTCGGTGATCTCAGAACCTGCAGGAATAATCAATTCACCTGACTGAGGATGATAAATATCATGTAAGGTAACACGACCAAGTATCCTGTCATATAAGGATTCGACAACTTCTTCCTGTTTTTTCAGGGCAGTAATTGTCAGTCCTCTTAAGGTTCCGCAGTCTTCTTCAGAAATGATGACATCCTGGGCAACATCCACGAGACGACGGGTCAGATAACCGGCATCGGCAGTTTTCAGAGCGGTGTCGGCAAGTCCTTTACGTGCACCATGGGTAGAGATAAAATATTCAAGAACCGATAATCCTTCTTTAAAATTGGAAAGGATCGGGTTTTCGATGATTTCGCCACCGGAAGCTCCTGATTTCTGTGGTTTGGCCATAAGACCACGCATTCCAGAAAGCTGACGGATCTGTTCTTTGGATCCCCTGGCCCCGGAATCCAGCATCATATAAACAGGATTGAAGCCTTGCTTATCCTTGGTAAGCGTCGTCATCAGCTTCTGTGTCAACTGTGAATTGGCATGGGTCCAGATATCAATGATCTGGTTGTATCTCTCATTATTGGTTATGAAACCCATGTTGTAGTTATTCACAACCTCATCGACTTCAGCAACTGCACCATTGACAAGTTCTTCCTTGATCTCCGGAATGATAACATCATCCAGGTTAAATGAAAGTCCTCCTTGGAAAGCCATGCTGAACCCAAGGTCTTTAATATCATCCAGGAATTTGGCTGTTTTAGCAGTTCCTGTTTTTTTCAGAATATCACCAATAATGTCACGAAGTGCTTTTTTGGTCAATACCTGGTTTATATAGCCATATTCACGAGGTACAACCTGGTTGAATAAAACACGACCTACTGTTGTTTCTTCTATCCTGCTGATTTCGCCCACTTCAGTCATCATATTCATCCTGACCTTTATGATGGCATGAAGGGCAACACGTTTTTCATTGTAGGCAATTATAACTTCTTCGGGTGAATAGAATGTCATCCCTTCCCCGTCAACTTTATTCCCGTCCTCCGATTTGCGTGCTTTTGTCATATAGTACAATCCCAGTACCATGTCCTGAGAAGGAACGGTTATCGGAGCACCGTTAGCCGGATTCAGAATATTATGGGATGCCAGCATCAGAAGCTGGGTCTCAAGAATTGCAGCATTTCCAAGTGGAACATGCACAGCCATTTGGTCACCATCAAAGTCAGCATTGAAAGCAGTACATACCAATGGATGCAGCTGTATTGCTTTTCCTTCAATAAGCTTTGGCTGGAATGCCTGGATACCCAACCGGTGCAAGGTGGGTGCACGGTTCAGCATTACAGGATGACCTTTCAATATATTTTCGAGGATATCCCAAACCACAGGATCCTTGCGATCAACAATCTTTTTTGCGGATTTGACCGTCTTTACAATTCCCCTCTCCAGCATTTTCCTGATGATGAATGGCTTGTAGAGCTCGGATGCCATTTCTTTTGGCAATCCACATTCATTAAGCTTCAGTTCAGGACCTACAACGATAACGGAACGGCCGGAATAATCGACACGTTTACCCAACAAGTTCTGACGAAAACGTCCTTGTTTTCCTTTAAGACTGTCGCTAAGAGATTTTAATGCCCTGTTTGATTCTGTTTTGACCGCACTGGCTTTCCTTGAATTATCAAAGAGAGAATCAACAGCCTCCTGAAGCATGCGTTTTTCATTTCGCATGATTACATCCGGTG
>JBEKQA010000100.1:0-20160 GCA_049520195.1 Bacteroidales bacterium | reverse complement strand
ATAAGACTGTGCAACCCCGCTAATATGGGGGTAAAATACATCCTCATGGTGATGCCCAACTACTTCCTGAATGACCACAGCCATTTTTTCCTGTTCAATTTTATAATTGATGGCTTCAATATAGGATTTTGCGGTTTTAGAATAGACAGAGGCGTATACCAGTTTAATAGCATTCATTAATTGTTCAAGGCGAACATTAGGATCCGGGTGAATATTCGGGATTAGGTAAGTTTCAAAGATTCCTGCAAAAGGCTGATTCAGGGAGTCCTCAAACAATCCTGATGACCGGATAGCCAGGGGTTTAGTGATGGCTTTGATGATAAGCTTAAGTTTTCTGATGAGGGTGTCTGTCAATTTACCTTCAATAAACAATTGTCTTATCTGATTATAATCCTCACCAAAAACGGCCCGTTCCCTCAATTTATTTCGATCCAGGAAGTATTCGAATTCATCCGTACCGATAATTGATGTTTTTGGAGTACGAATATGAATATCAGGGATATGCCTGGAAAAATTATAATTGTATATCAGTGTATTAATGAAAGCCAATCCCCTGCCCTTTCCTCCCAAAGAGCCCTCAGTGAGTGTTAGTATATTATGTTCATCGGATATTGCTGATTCCTCGAAAGGGATTACCTTCCCAATGTTTTGTTCATTCCTGAAATTGCGGATCACACTTATGAGATGTTCGCGAAGGCTGGCAGGATCTTTAAAGTCTGTGACCTTTGCAGGGTTCAGAATCTTAGCAACCTGTATCTCTCCGCGGGCCATCAGCCATAAGGAAAAATGATCTTTCCTGGCGTGATATAAAAGCGATTCCTCGGGTATTGTTTGAAGAAACTCCTGAAATTCCTTTAACGATTTTGCAACTGCAATTTGTCTGCCTTCCTTGTCGCGATAGATGAAATTCCCGAATCCGAGGTAGTGTGTTATAAAACTCTTGAAATCAAGTAATAAGGTCTCAGAGTTCTTATTGATGAAAGAAGTATTCAGTTCATAAGCCTGGTTTGCATTCTCATCATTTGAGGATTGCAAAACGATAGGCAGATCTTTGATCATGCTTCGGGTTTGCTTGACCAAGCTGAAGCCTGCAGTGCTATCGAGCTGCCCTTCCTTTTTAAATTTCACATCCGAAATCAGGCAGAGCATGAAATCTTTGTATTTTTCAAAGATGGCCATAGCCTCCTCATAAGTGGAAGCCAATAGGATCTTGGGCCGGGCTTTTAAGCGAAGAATCCGGTAAAGCTCGTCTGTAGTTACATCTTCAATAATATGTTTTGTTTGTTCAAGAACAATATTATAAAGGTTAGGAAGGTACAATGAATAATACTTCGGAGAATCTTCAACGAGTAAAATAACGCGTACCATGCCGATATTGGTGTCATTCTCAACATTAATCTTATCTTCAAGGTAATTGATCATGGCGAAAAAAATCTTCGAATCGCCATTCCACACAAATACCCTGTCGATACAATCAAGTTTCTCAGGTTCCTCTTCAAACAGGGCAATATCAGTATTGCTATTAAGGAGTGTAAATACGGGGATGTATTGGAATTTTTCTTTTATTCCTCTACTAAGTTCAATAGGAAATTGTTTATCCACTCCCATCATGATAATGATGAGATCATAGTGTTTTGATTCAAGTTGTTCAAATACCTCGTCGGAAGAAGATACACCCGTAATACGGGGCATGGTACTCAGGCTTAGCTGATAAAATTCACCTAGAACATGTTCTGAAAAACGGCCTTCTTTTTCAATACTGTAAGCATCATAAAGATTTGCAACCAAAAGTATTTCTTTGACCTTAAATGGCATCAGATCATGATAAATATCCCGATTAAAATTATTGCGGTTAAGAAAGGTCTGAAGAAGCTGACGACTATATTTGGAGGGTTCGGATGTTACCTTTTTAGAGGAAGGTACTTCTTTATCAATACTTTTTTGCAGGATTGCCTTTCCTTTGATACTGTTAATATAACCGGCAATAATATTCGCAAGATTGATGATCAGGTATCGCTCTTCCTGAAGAAAAGGGCCTTCATATGAAGGAGGAAATGCTTTAAGATAGTAAGTCTCTATTGATCCTTCCTGATTGTCTATTGTTTCGAAAGATTGTTTCTGCAACCATTCTGTTTCCCGGAAACCTGGACTTGTGACCTCAAAGCCGGCAAATCGAATCCTTGATACTGTATATTCAGGATACTGCCAGGCTTTTGGCAGGATGAGGGCTATCTGATGAAGGGCTTCTTCAATGGGTTTTCCTGTCCGAAGAATGGCTGTAGTTTGGTTGATAGCCGCAAGCTCTTTTAATCTCTCACGATTATCATAAACCAATTTATCGACATCCAACGGATTATGTCCTATCGGCTGCTTGCCAGAATTTTCGTCAACCGGCTGCATAATCTGGTTTATTTTAAGGAATGGTCTGGACCAAACGGGGTGAATGTAAAATTACACAATCTTTTTCAGTTAAAGAAATTTTGATTTGAATTTAGAGGAGATATAAGTCAACAGATGGTGAAATGATTGAAAAATGGTTTCGAAGGAAGATTAGAATAGATTAGGAAAGTTGATGATAACAAAAGAATAAAAAAAATCCGTCAGGATTGGACAGGGGTAAAGATATTTTCCGTAATATTGTGAAGTTTTTAACAAATTTATAATTAAACAATTACTCCTATGACAAAAAATGTGTATGACCAGTTAGTCGCTGACTTCATGGCCAAGATCATTGCTAAGAACCCGGGGGAAAAAGAATTCCACCAAGCGGTTCAGGAAGTTGCTGAATCTCTGATTCCCTTCATCGAAGAAAACCCGAAGTACAAAAATGCTAAAATTCTCGAGCGCATTGCTGAACCTGAGAGAGTCATCATGTTCAGGGTCCCATGGACGAACGATAAAGGCGAAATCCAAATCAACAGGGGTTTCCGTATCGAAATGAATAGTGCAATAGGACCTTACAAAGGAGGTTTGCGTTTTCACCCGACTGTTTATTTAGGACTTTTAAAATTCCTTGCTTTCGAACAGGTTCTTAAGAATAGTTTGACCACACTGCCTATGGGTGGTGGAAAAGGTGGATCTGATTTCGACCCAAAAGGAAAATCAGACAATGAAGTAATGGCATTCTGCCAGAGTTTTATGACAGAACTTCAAAGGCATATTGGCCCTGATACTGACGTACCAGCAGGTGATATCGGTGTCGGCGGACGTGAAATTGGTTTTTTATTTGGCCAATACAAGAGGTTACGTAACGAATTCACCGGAGTATTGACTGGTAAAGGTCTGGAATGGGGTGGTAGTCTTATTCGTCCGGAAGCAACCGGTTACGGTCAGGTTTATTTTGCAGCTGAAATGCTGAAAACCCGTAACTTTGATTTCAAAGGCAAGATAGTTGCTGTTTCCGGTTCAGGTAATGTTGCTCAGTATGCAACTGAAAAAGCCACACAACTTGGTGGTACAGTTGTTACCTTGTCCGATTCTGAAGGTTATATCTATGACCCGAAGGGTATTAATGCTGAAAAACTTGCTTTTGTGCTGAACCTTAAGAATGTCAAGAGAGGACGTATCAAGGAATATTGCGAAAAATACAGCGAAGCAAAATTCATCCCGGGAAAACGTCCATGGGAAGTAAAATGCGACATTGCATTACCTAGCGCAACGCAGAATGAAATCAACGGTGATGATGCAAAGACCCTTGTAAAGAATGGTTGTATTTGTGTTTCAGAAGGTGCAAACATGCCTTCAACACCTGAAGCTATCGAAGTTTTCATCGGCGCCAAGATCCTCTATGGACCAGGTAAAGCCGCTAACGCAGGTGGTGTAGCAACTTCAGGACTTGAAATGTCACAGAATTCTATGCGTTTATCATGGACACGTGAAGAAGTTGATCAAAGATTACACAACATCATGATCAACATTCATCAGAACTGTGTTAAATACGGAACAGAACCTGATGGATTTATTAATTATGTAAAAGGTGCAAATATTGCTGGCTTCGTAAAAGTAGCTGATGCTATGTTAGCTCAGGGACTTGTCTAAAAGTTCAGGTTCGATTTTTAGAGAAGCCGTCCCAAAAGGACGGCTTCTTTTTTATTTACCATGTTAACTCTCCTCCTTTATTATCATTTTGAGTAAAAACAACATCTTAAATCATTGAGAATGAATAATTAACGATAATTCTTGATTAAAAGGCAATTTATAAGCGCTCGATAATAAGCATTTAGAAGAAAATAAGTGTACCTTTTCTATAGACTCTCTATAGACTTCCTATAGACTTTCTATAGACTTTGTTCGCTCTTCCTTCGTATTAGGTTCGCTCAGAGTATACCCAAACTTATTTCAAACTACCTTCATCAGTTGAAGGTTAGCCAATTGCTTTGATATCCTCTGCTCTATTTATTTCAGAAAAGGGATTTGCTTTAGTGGTTACTAAAGCAAAGAAAAACAATGAATTGAAGAACGCATAATAAATAACTCCTGCCTGTACCTCCAGCATTGATTCAACAAGAACATTGAATGCAAATACTGCAAGAAAAGAGAAATAAAGATACTGCTTATTCCTAAGGGATAGCCATCCAGGAATAACAAGGAATAAAGCTAACAATAATATTCCGGGAATTCCAAGGGCAATATATGTTTGAATATATTGATTATGAGCATTTAACCGGAGGTTATAAACAAACAACTTATTTTCCTTCTGATATTCGGACAATAGTGCATCTTTTACATCGCCTGTACCAACACCAAAAACAGGATTTTCCTCAATGACTTTTAAACCGGCCTTCCATACCACTAACCTCTCACTGTTACTTTCCATATTTTCTTGAGATGTCCTTTTCTGGTCCGTAATAGCCGATTCTGCCCGTTTAAATCGGCCTGCAATATTGGGTAGAAAATTATATCCAATATGAAATGCTACGATGACCAGACTAATAAATATAAGACCTTTCCAAATCTGTTGGTTCACCTTCAGGAGATAAATTGTGATCATCAGAGTTAGTAATAAAAGCGAAAAGATCCCAGCCTTGGAACTTAAAAGAATGATCACAAACGAAAAATACAACGTCAGTACAAGAAAAAGGATGCGTGTTCCTGATGATAAATTCTGTTTCTTATTGATTAGATGATACGCAAGAATACCAACCGCGAGGTTTAGATACATTGACAGATAGGAAGGATGAATAAATCTTGAAAAGGTAATATAAAAGAAAACCTGAATATCCTGTGAATTGATAAATGAAATCGTTGCAATTCCCAAAAGAATCAGAGTGCCAGTGAGACACCCTGCCACTAATGCTTTAAAGACATTAGTTGTTAACTTTTGCAATGGGAAGTCTTTATCAACCGTTGCAAAGATAATTGGGAACAATAACAAAGAAAGCTTTACCTGCAAGTCAAAAAAACCGTACTTCATATTCTTTGAATACAGCATTCCAACAAGGTACAGGAAATAAATTGCTATGAATGAAAAGGTAAGTATTCTATTTTTTTCTTTGAAAATAGCTGGAATTCTTGTTATTCCTCCTTCGATAATCCAGTTCAGTAACATCAGAAAAATGATAGATGGCAAAATTCTTTGGAATACGGGCATAAAGAAAGCCAGACCCATAGAACAACCAATAAAGATCTGTTCATGGATTTTTTTACACTTTTTATTCATTTAACCTTAGGTTATTACTGTCTGGGAAGTCAATTCCTATGAATCCACGCAATTTATCATTGCAATACCGAACATTTGATTGAAGTTGCGATGAGGCAACTATAAGCTTACCTTATATTATGCTCTTGTGTCCTCATAAAAAAGGATTTGGGACGTAAGATCTTATCAAACACAAAGTATTGAATCAGTGTAAAATCCTTGCCATCATCGACCAAAGCATAGAGACGATCAAGATCAAAAGGAGCAGGTTTTCCAAGTTCATTAACTTCACCGGGAGCAGCCCCCTTACGAAATATCTTGATAGTGTTCGTAAAGTGACTTGTATCTGTAAGAGAAATTATACAATAAGGAGTTGTGGCCAGAATGGAGTCTTTCCTATGTTCGTCCATATCATTCAGGAGAGCTTCAAAGTTTATATTGCGGAAAGCAGCTAGAAAATTCATAACCTTCAGGGTATCAAAAACTGGAATGGGTTGGTTGTTGGGTAAAGAGATGAACCTGATATGCAAATTCGCATCATTCTGAATCTCAAATGAGTTGATAGGATCAGAAGGAAAATCAACATTGACTGATTCAATTTGCTGAATCATCTTCTTAAAAATTGTATAGTCCCTCCAGTACTTTTCTATAGGAGAATAGATGGGCGTGACAAATCCCCGAAGTCCCTGAAGAAATACAACAAAGGGCACCGTAGAATGTTCCATGATCATGTATGAGCCCTGGTTGCTCTGGATGGGGCCCCCAACGAAATAAACCTTTGAGAGCTTTTCATGCGGGAACAATCTAAGCATACCAAATAGATTGATCCGATACTTCCATTGGTAGATCTCCACTTTGACAGAAAAGGTTGCCAGGTCTTTTATTATATTTTCCATCGCCGGCTTTGGAACTGTTTCTTTTACCTGTAATCTGAACATTGTTCCAAGTAATAAATCAATATTTACTTTAGCTCCAGGGTATTTATTGTCGACCAGCCATTTTCCGGGTTTTATCCGGGTTAATGTCAGACTATTGTTATTTTTATCTGACATGAAGATTTTTGTAATATTGGAAGTATCATCGATGGCAAAATCACTTAACTCCCGTTTGAAAGTTGTTTTACTATTAGTAAGGAATAATACAATTGCCAGGATAGCCAGAACGATTACAGCAATAATGAATTTTTTATTTTTCTGCATATCTGCTTTACTGATTTGATGATGAGGAGATGGTAGGCCGCGAGTATTTTCTTGAACGTAATCTTAATTTGACAAAACTGAAGACTAAAATTATTAGTAATGGGAGAATAACATTAAGAAGTTGCCAAAAAAGTCTTTGGTTTTCAATTTTTGTCGTGTCAAGAAGACGAAGAGTAAGTTCACGGGAACGGACTGAAATCAAGCCTGAATCATCGCAAAGATAATTCATGGCATTGAGAATAAAATCCTTATTACCGAATGTTTGGCGTGTATATTGATCGTATCCGAGTGGTAAAGGATAACCCTGAGAGAGCTCAAACTGGTTTTTGATTATATCTCCATCTCCAACGATAATCATCTTAGTAGGTTTAGCACATTTTGACACGAATTGAAGGTCTTTATTGTCAGATAGTTCCGGTGGTATCCGGAATAAATATAAAGAATTAAAATTTCCTTCCAGCAGCACAGCAACAGGCTGAGTTCCTTGATTATATTCACTTTCCGATGCAGGTTTTTTTAAGATTTCGAGATCGATATAAACGGGTGCATTTACGATGCGGGAATAGGGGGAAGTGGTCAGAAGAATTGTTTTCTTTATCCCTTTGGCTTCCACAGTATCGATACTGCTGATAAATTCAGTTTTGATAGCATTTATTCCGTTGACAATCGGGTGAGCGATAGTAGGCGTCAAGACAGGAAAGTAGTACCATGGAAAGAAGTCAAACTGCGGCTGATCTCCAATCTGTCCGGTTTTTATCAGAATAGGCAAGGCTATTTTATCCATTATCAAATTGGTATTCAACCTGACCCCATAATCAAACAGCATATCCTCCAGGTTAATATTATTGACTAACCCCATCGTCGAATTCAACTTTTTAAGGCTGTCCATACTTGCAAAAACCGGGTCGATTAACCAAAGCACCTTCCCTCCTCTCATAACGAATTGATCGATCAGGAATTTATCTTTTTCATCGAAAGACTTTGTGGGCTTAGCAATGATAATGGCTCTATACCTGTTAACAAGCTTATCGCTGGAAACTCCCTTAAGCCTGATTGCCAAACTATTTATCTTATGATTGATTGTTACCCGGCTAACATTATAGAACTCTGACAATGCATTTTGAGCATCCAGAGTTTCAAGTTGGTAGGTTGCAATCCACGTTCGGCGAGTAACTTATAACCATCGGTACGTTCTTTGGCATCAGGGTTACTTGAAGGGTCAACAAATTCGTATTGAATATGATTGCTGTAAGCTCTGAATTCATCCAGCATTTCTTTTGTTTCATTAGCCAACCTGCGAAATCCCGGTGGCAGATCACCTTCCAGATAAACCTTGAAAAATACATCGTCTTTCAATCCTTTCAGCATTTTTTTAGTAGCGGGTGCAAGTGAATAACGTTTTTCTGCAGTCAAATCCAAACGGGTGAAGACAAAACCTGCAATAAAATTAGCCAGTATTAAAATAACGATCACAAGGAAGAGTTGGATGATATTGGATCGTTTAATATTTTTCTTTTTATCGGTCATTAGTATTTTGCTATTAATTCCCAGTTTTATTAAGTAATAAGATGACTACCATTTTCTGCTCTCAAGGGATATCTTGGTCAACATGATGAAGAACATGGAAATACTTATAAAATATACCAGATCGCGTGTATCGATTACACCTCGACTTATAGATGAATAGTGCGCACTAATGCCAATCGATTGAATAGCAAGACCAATTTTTCCTGAAAGGATAAATGTGTAAAACAATTCAAACCCTATGTAAAAGAAGCCGCAAAAGAAAACAGCAATTATAAAGGAAACGATTTGATTATCGCTTAGTGAAGAGGCAAAGATACCAATTGCCACAAAGGTCGAGCCAAGAAACAGCAAACCTAAATATGATCCCCACATCCCTCCCATATCCAGATTTCCTGTTGGAAGTCCCAAACGATAAACAGAAATAGCATAGATTATTGTTGGGATAAGGGAAAAGATAACCAGAACAATACCCGCGAAGTATTTGGCCAGAATAACCTGGAGGTCAGACAATGGCTGGGTCATCAATAATTCAATTGTCCCGCTCTTTCTTTCATCAGCAAAGGAGCGCATAGTGATTGCAGGAATCAGAAATAGAAAAACAAATGGTGCCAGAATAAATAACCCGTCAATATTTGCATATCCAAAATCAAGGATATTAAATTGCATGGGAACAACCCATAAGAAAAGTCCGATCACCACTAGAAAGACAATAATAACGATATATCCGATAAGAGAATTTAAAAAGCCATTGACTTCTTTTTTAAATAAAGCATACATAAGCGTTATCGATTAGGCGTGCAAAATTAGCATTTTTCATTCTCGGATTTATGAAAAGATTATCAAAATAGTAATCACCTCTATTTGCTTAATGGTTATTAAGAGTTATTGAGATAAACAAGTTGCTAATATTTTCAGTTAGGTGATCTGACGTTGAATATACTGGGAATAATCGACCAACCGGGGTTCGTATTCTTCTTTAAGTAAATGAGAGGAGATTAAAAAATCAGCTGTTGACCGATTACATGCAGTTGGAATATTATAGACCACCGTTATCCTCAGCAATGCTTTGACGTCAACATCATGAGGTTGTGGCTGCATTGGATCCCAGAAAAATATCAACATATCGATCAAACCATCAGAAATCATGGAACCAAGTTGCTGATCTCCGCCCAAAGGTCCCGATTTTAATCGTATAATTGGGTTCTCAAACTTTTCCTCCTTTTCAAACCTCTTCTGAATGGTCTCTTCTACCATCTTTCCTGTAGTTCCGGTGCAAATTAGTTGATGTGTGAGCAAAGTCCTATAATTGAACTCAACCCATTCTGCTAAATCCTTTTTCCTGTTATCATGCGCTACAAGCGCAATCCTTTTTGATTTTTCCATCTTCTTTTTATAAATGATATTCTACAAAGTTAATCATGATGTAATTCCTGACCATTAATTGAAAAAGAACTTGTCGTCAAAATTAACAAGGTAGAGCTTCTTCGTTGCACGTGTTAATGCAGTATACAGCCAATGTAAATAATCAAGATTCATCATCTTATCATTCAGATAGCCCTGGTCAACAAAAACTGAATCCCATTGTCCCCCTTGAGTTTTATGACAAGTAAGGGCATATGCAAATTTGACCTGGAGGGCATTGAAATACGGATTGATCTTTACTTTGTCTATTCTTTTCCTTCGAGAAGGTAAATCCTCATAATCGTTCATGACTTCTTGAAACAGCCGATTATTGTCCGCAGAGGATAATGCAGGCGACTCAGAATTAAGAGTCTCAAGAATAATTTTGACATCCAGATCCATTTCATCCGGATAGTCAAGAAAACGAATTGTAACATCGGCAAATCGAAAGCCGTACATCTCCTCAATCTTCCTAATCCGGAGCAACTCAATGATATCGCCGTTGGCTATAAACCCTGCAGATGATCCTTCAGGTAACCAGAAGTAGTTATTCTTAACAACCATCATAAAGTCGCCGGTATTTATCTCTTCATCAAGAAATAATATCCTTTTCCTGATCTCCCGGTTGAATATATTTGCTCTTTTGTTAGAGCGGCAAACCACAACATTATTTTCCTTACCAGATCCGGAATAAGCTGAATTAAGTGCATCTTCCAATTCCGAACCATTAATTCTGATCACATCCTTATGGAGGTTATCAATTCTAAATAATGGTGATGTCCATTCCTGATGTATTATGTGATTTCTTATTATTGTTGCATTTAACAAGATTCCCGAATGTTTTTCCTGCCTTACCACCTCTGTAAGCTCATGGGTATCGATCAAAAGATGATAGGCTTTACGAAGATAGTCAAGATCAAGGGCAGGACTATGCTCCATACCCACTGGTGGTAATTGAGCGGAATCTCCAATAAACATTATTCGGCAACTCTCTCCACTAGTCACATATTCAAACAGGTCATCCAGAAGATTTCTTGAAGCAAAGAGACTTGTTTCTGACAAGTTTGAATGCTGGATCATAGAAGCTTCATCAACAATAAATAAAGTCTGTTTATGAAGGTTCTGCTGAAGTTTAAGTGCAATTGTTCCATCTTTGGTGGTTCTCGCAAAATAGATTTTTCTATGGATCGTATAAGCAGGCTTTTTAGCATACGCAGAAAGAACTTTGGCAGCTCTGCCTGTAGGAGCCATCAGCGAGGATTTACGCTGAATTTTTGGTAAAACATTGACCAAAGAACTTACGATGGTGGTTTTTCCTGTACCTGCATAACCTTTAAGGACAAAGAGTACATTCGGTTCTTTCCATGATTCCGTGAGAAAGACCGCAAGTTTTTCTAGAACAGTTTTTTGACCCTGTGTTGGCTCATAAGGGAATTCTTTCAACAACAAAGATGTAACATAGGCATAATTCATGATAGAGTATTCATTCATAACGCAGGGACTCGATAGGATCCAGGTTTGCTGCTTTTTGAGCAGGGAAGATTCCAGATGCAAGAGCCACACCAAAACAGAGAATTACTCCGGTTATGATCCATTCCCAAGGAACAATAAATGCACTGCCGATCAATAAGGAAATCACATTACCAATCATAATGCCGAGGAATATCCCTAATAATCCTCCAAACTGACCAATAACTATAGCTTCAACCAAAAACTGGTTACGAATGACCCTTTTGGTCGCGCCGATTGCTTTTCTTATTCCTATCTCCCGTGTACGTTCCGTAACCGAGACAAGCATAATGTTCATCAAGCCAATTGCTGCACCAACCAAGGTAATCAATCCTATAATTGTGGCTGCTAATGTAACATACTTTATATTTTCGATAAGCATTTTAGCGACGTTGTCGCTTTTGGTAATTTCAAAAGTGTTCTCTGCTCCGGCAGGATCCTGACGTATGGTACGAAAAAGACCTGTTGCTTCACCAATACAGGCATCCAACTGTTGCTGGTTCTTTGTCATTACGTTGATAGAAAATGACATATTAGGCCTTGAGAACTGGGCACGGACATTTGTCAAAGGAATATAACATGAGCGGTCTCCGCTAAATCCCATGCTTGATCCTTTTTCCATAAGAACGCCTACTACCCTATATTTTCCCGGACCTATAGAGATCACCTCTCCTAAAGGATCTTCATTATTTTTAAAAATATCTTTTACAACTTCTGAACCAACGATGCATACACTTGAACCCTGATTTACCTCATCTGTCGTAAAGACCCTGCCCTTGCCAATTTCATCCCCTGAAGTATAAAGATAATTCTCATCTGTACCCATAACCCTGACATTTGGGTTAGTTTTATTTGATTTATATTTTACTGTAGCTGTACCCGTTGCGCCAATAAATACAGATGTATAACCCGGAAAGAAGAATTTCTCTTTGAATTCCATGGCTTGCTTATAACTAATCGGTTCAAATAGCTTTTGCGTGCTTGGGGCATCCCCGATATGAATCTGCAGGGTTCTGTTCCGGATGGTGAAGGTACTCGAGCCCATCATCGCGAAATTCTTTGTTAAAGAATATTTAATGGAATCAGTTGCAGTAAGGATTCCAACCAATGCCATTATCCCGAAAGAGATTATGAGAACGGTAAGAATGGTTCTGAGAAGGTGGCTACGTATAGAATTCAGGGAAATCCTAAAATTTTCAACAAACAGTGTGTTTTTCATTCTTGTAACTGATTCATATTTTCTTTCCAAATGCAAGATCACCGGCATCTCCTAAACCTGGCACAACAAATGCCTGGGCTGTCAATTCGTCATCAATCGTTCCCAGCCATATAGAAATATTTTTACGGGGAAGATTACGATTGAGATAATCCAACCCTTCCTGGCTTGCAAGCACTGAAACAATATGTGTGTGCTTCGGTTTACCGCGGCTAAGTAATTCCTTATATGTGAGTACTGCTGAAGTACCAGTAGCAATCATGGTATCGCAAATTATCAAAATCTTTCCATCAATCTCGGGAGCAGAAGCATACTCAATCTGAATTCTAAATGAATGATCTTTATGATATTTCCTGTAAGCAGAAACAAACGCATTTTCCGATTTATCATACATATTAAGAAATCCCTGATGAAAAGGAAGGCCAGCTCTTAATATGGTAGCAAGTACCGGATATGATTTAAGCACCGGGACCATAGAAATACCGAGTGTTGTAACCACTTCCCTGATCTCATATTCTAATTCTTTACTGATCTCATAAGCAAATAGTTCTCCCAACTTTACCAGGTTGCCTCGGAAACGTTGACTGTCTCTTTGAATTTCAGCATCCCTTATCTCAGCAATAAAATGATTGACAAGGGAATTCGTATTACTTAAGATATTTACCATAAGGTACCTACTATTTTATGCAAATGTAGTAAAAATAAGGATTACCTCAATTTCTTGAAAGCTTCGACCATCATATCAACTTTTCCAGGCAATCGGTTTATGAGGATCTCATTGAATCCTGTTTCTTTTGCTCCAAATCCTTTATAAAAACGAGCAACATTCTTATCAACAGAGCCTTCAAAATCCAGGATCAAAGGTTTTCCTGCATGTTCCTTAATAAAAATATCGATTAGCATGAACATAGCCCCGTTTTCGCGTGCATTATTATCTGAAGCAGCAAAATGAAATATGGCTCTCTCCTTGTCCAGAAGAAAGAATATGCCTGCACATAAACAATTGTTAGGCATGTAAGCGCCTAGAGTCAGGCTGAACGTGTTCTTCAGGCAATAATTCATCAGTAAATGAAGTGTATTGTATTGCCGATATTTTAAGGTAACTTCATTCCGTCCATAATTGGCCTTGAAAAGAGCGATCAATTCATTCGGATCGACTTTCCGGCTTATACTCAGGTTTTGATCAAGTGCTTTCCGAAGGTTCCTTCTGGTATTTTGGTTATATCCATTAAAAATTACATCATAAGAAGGAATCAGATCGAGTTCATGATTAAGACGAGGAACAATTTGAAATTTCCCCGGGTCGATCTTATTCATGGAATTCAAATGAATATGAACATATAAATACCGTGGCGGGATGGCTAACAAAAATTCTTCAACAAGCTGTGAAGTGAGATGTTCCTGAGAAAAAATCCCCAGTTGCTGTGCAAAGTATGGCTGATAAAGATACCGAATACCGAATTTACTATTCTGTGGTAATGGAAAAACCGCCTCATAATCATTCATTTCAAGAGCATCCCATCCAGGAGAAACAATATCAAGAAACCAGGAAAATGCATATGGCCTGCGGTTCACTGCATTTTGAATACAACCATCCCATTTCTGTTTATCAATCTCTTTATTTTTCCTGTATCTGATCATCAGATTTCCATCAAAGAGCATATGACAAGATCTTAGTATAAACTTCTTCCCATCCTTTCCATCTGCCAGAATAATGAAAACTTTCATTATGCCATATAGTGACAAATTCGCCATTTAAAGCCTTTACTGTATCTACAAATGATCTAACTAAGGCAATGGCCTCAGCGGGATCCACTCCCAAATAATCTTTCAATGTCACATCCATCAGTGTGACCGGATGAATAATCAATCTTTCAGCTTTATTTGCTATCAGATCAAAAAAAGGGAAGGGATCTGCAACCCCTGCCCTGAATCCCGGATTTGAAGCATATGCAAGTGAATAGTCGTCGGTTATCCCATTTTTGATGAGGTCACGGTATGTGTGGGGGAAAGAGACCTTGAGAAAATGCTGGCGACTAGTATATATTTGATGTCCAAGTAATTCAGAAAGTCCATTGATCTCAGATTGAAGGATGTCAGGATTAGTTCCTGAGGCCAATGAAGGATGTATACCGAGTGTTTTTAAATAATCCAGAGTTCGAATAAGCTGACAAAATAATGATCCTGATAAAGATACATTATTATCATTCCTTCCATAATCAGCAAACAGTACAAAATAATAGGGATTCAGTCCAAACCGTTCATGGATTTCACGAATAAAATCATATTGGTCATAAGGATCTTTCAGCCTACCTAGTAATACCTTAATACGCTCTGCCAGCTTTTTCAAATCACCGATCATCATCGATCTGATAGAACCGCCTATCGTCCGTATTATTGAATGTTGTTTGTAAGCAAAAGCATGATCAATATCGATAGTCGGAATAAAGCGGTATTTTTTTTCATGAAATTTTAACAATGGATAAGCAATTCTGAGATGTTCTTTCAACATTTCCATCCATAGATTCACAACCGGGATTCTTAGAAAATTACCGATTGTCGTGATGCTGTCAGAAGCATTGAAACGCCCGAACTTATCCGGAGCAAAAGGAAGATATTCTTCATATCTCGTCACTAAATAAAATGAAGCCGCAAATAGATCAAAAGGCAATGCTGAACGACTGTCTTTGATAGGGAAAAATGCCGGGATATTATTGTAGGTGAAGAGATTACAATCTTGCGATTTAACGGATTTCTCCTGCAGTAAGCCACAGCACTGGATGAATAATCCTTTGCCCATCGGAAAATCATTATATTCAATCCGTGGTCCTGAATAGGAGGAATAATCCTCGAGACGATCTGTCAGAATCATTTCCACTCCCATCAAATCTCTCAACAACAGATAAAATATATATTCTGCCCTTTTAGATATCCGGGGCATAAAAACCATTAAACTTTCCATAATAAATTTCCTGATGCCAAAGTACGGAAAAAACTGACAGGTGGCACAACAATTGATGGATCAATAAAATATTTTGTACCTTTGATCCACACAAGTAAAGCTTCCGGAATTTTTATGGAGAATTTCATTGTATCTGCCCGAAAGTATCGTCCACAAACGTTTGACACGGTGGTGGGACAGAAATCTATTACCAACACACTTAAAAATGCAATCCGAAATAACCAGTTAGCCCAGGCATTTCTTTTCTGCGGACCCAGAGGAGTTGGAAAAACTACATGTGCACGAATACTGGCAAAGACCATCAATTGCGAAAATCTTTCACCGGCAATGGAAGCATGCGACAAATGCCAATCCTGTGTCTCATTTAATGAAAACGCTTCCTTTAACATCTATGAGCTCGATGGCGCTTCAAACAACTCGGTAGATGAGATCCGAAACCTGGTGGATAAGGTCAGGATTCCACCCCAAATGGGAAAGTACAAAGTTTATATCATCGATGAAGTACATATGTTGTCTGCTTCTGCATTTAATGCATTTCTAAAGACATTGGAAGAGCCGCCTTCCTATGCAAAATTCATCCTTGCTACCACTGAAAAACACAAGATCATTCCAACAATTCTTTCCCGGTGTCAAATTTTCGATTTCAAAAGGATAACTGTGGAAGACATCGCTGGTCATCTTAATTATGTCGCTACAAATGAAGGAGTTGCTGCTGAAGGAGATACACTTCATATAATTGCACAAAAAGCAGATGGAGCGATGCGGGATGCTCTCTCCATTTTTGACCAGCTTGTAAGTTTTGCCGGTCATAATCTGACTTATGAAACCGTTTTGGAAAATCTAAATGTACTTGATTATGATTATTTTTTCAAAATCACAGGATACATCCTCGAAGGTGATATTTCTTCTACTCTACTGATAATCAATGAGATTTTGGATAAGGGATTTGATGGACAACACTTCCTTATCGGGTTTGGTGAACATCTCAGAAACCTGTTGGTTTGTAAAGATCCGGTTACTGTTAAACTCCTTGAAACAGCTCCCACTATCCGAAACCAATATCTGATACAAGCGAACCTTTGTCCGGTCGATTTTTTACTTAAGTCCCTTGATCTGAACAATAAATGTGATCTCAATTACAAGATCAGCAACAACAAGAGATTACATCTTGAACTTGCTCTCATGCAGATGTGCAATATTCTTGACACATCTGAAAAGAAAACGGCCGTAGCAATCCCAAAACCACAACCTAAATCAGTACCCCCGACACCAAAGTCTACGGAAAACGTAAAGCCTAGGGAATCAAAGGCTTTTCCAGGAACAATATCAATTAAAGACCTTACGTCTTCCGAGAATAAAGATAATGAAGATAATATACCCCAAGCCGGTGAGGAAGATGTTTTATATGAAACTTCTGAAGATTTTACTTTAGGACAACTGGAAGCTGCATGGGATGAGTTCAGTGAATCTTTGCGTAATTCTATACCACCTTTGTCGACTGCTCTCAAAAAGCATCGTCCTGTATTGAAGGAAGACTTTCTCATCGAATTTTGTGTTGATAACAAGGTACTTGCTGAAGATCT
This sequence comes from Bacteroidales bacterium, assembly GCA_049520195.1. GTDB lineage: Bacteria > Bacteroidota > Bacteroidia > Bacteroidales > FEN-979 > FEN-979. The sequence goes on along the minus strand of JBEKQA010000100.1, from coordinate 3,125 downwards.
GCATCAAAATCAAAACAATTTACTTGAGTTCCTAACTTCAAGATTGAAGAACACAAAGATCCATCTTCAGATTATTGTACCTGATCATCCGATAGGGGTAAGGCCCTATACTGACCGTGAAAAATTTGGCAGGATGGCCGAAAAGAATCCAGGACTACTTGATCTCAGGGAACAACTAGATCTGGAGATAGAAAGCTGAAATCAATTGCGAGGTACGAAGACAAATCCCACATCACACATGTCGTCAACCTTTCCGACGGTTTATTGTATCGGGGAAACGGTTCTTGATATCATTTTCAGAAATGATATACCTGTGACTGCCAAGCCCGGGGGTTCAATGTTAAATTCGGCTATATCATTAGGCCGTTGTGGAATCCGGGTTGAATTTGTCAGTCACATCTCTGATGATCTTCCCGGAGAGATGATCATAAGGTTTCTTCATGAAAATCAAGTGGGTACTAAGTTTATTAACCGGAATTCAGGTGGAAAAACCACGATTGCACTTGCTTTTCTCAATGAAAATGCTGAGGCAGGATATTCATTTTATCCAGGACATCCTAAGAAAATGTTAGTAAGCAGGCTTCCAGAACCTGTCAAGAACGATATTGTTCTATTTGGCTCTTTTTTCTCTCTCAACGAAGGAATAAGAGATAAACTTAAGGGACTATTATTCGTCGCTATCAGGAATGGTGCCATGATATTATATGATCCTAATTTTCGACGACCTCATCTTAATGAACTTTCCAAGGTAATACCTGGTATTTTGGAGAATATCGCTTTTGCTGACATCATACGTGGATCAAACGAAGATTTTCTTCATATTTTTGCAATCCCGGAGGCGGTGGAAACTTATTCCCGAATCAGAACACGGGATCAACAAGTGTTAATATACACACGCTCAAACGACAATGTCAGTATCATGACTTGTAATCAGACAATATCTATTCCTGTTCCGAAGATTATCCCTGTAAGTACGATCGGAGCAGGAGATTCATTTAATGCAGGATTAATTCATGCATTTATTAAGCATGATATCTGTAAAGAAAAAGTTCCGCTTCTTACGATTGATGAATGGAATATGATCGCGAAAAATGCAATCATGTTTTCGCAGAATGTATGCATGAGTTTTGACAATTACATTTCACAAGATTTTTTAAATTCCAATGCCAGATGATATCAGGCTTGTCACATTATATTCTAAGGTTATTTGGATGGGAAACAAGCGCTATCCTGCCAGAAGGAATTGTCAAAGCTGTTGTAATTGTTGCTCCTCATACCAGTTATTGGGACTTTGTCATCGGAAGGATGACCTTCTGGTCGTCGAAATTAAAGATCAGGGTTCTAATTAAAAAAGAAGTATTTGTTTTTCCATTAGGGGGGGTTCTCCGCAAGCTTGGAGGTGTTCCGGTAGCCCGTGGTAAAAAGAATAACCTGGTTGAACAGGTAATCGAATTATTTCAAAAGAATCAAACTATGGTTGTAGTGATAACTCCGGAAGGGACGAGGAAGAGAGTTCGCCACTGGAAGAAAGGGTTTTATTACATAGCCATGGAAGCAAAGGTCCCTATCGCTCTGGGTTTTATTGATTATGGTACCAGGACAGGGGGAATCGGTCCATTACTCTATCCTTCAGGCAACTATGAGAAGGATTTGGCCATTATGATGGATTTTTACAGGAACAAAAAAGGGTTACATCCTGAGCAGTTTAATTCAGACTCGTTTCATACAGCAAAATGATCTTTTCCAATAAGATTATTAAATTTAGTGACACCCATTAAGCCAATCCAAACTACTACGAGCAGCATAATCAGATACTTGTTATTAATATCACTTCGGACGAAATCTGCATTTGTGCAGATTGAAAAAACAACGAAGGATCAACGAAGGAAAGACGAAGAAAAAATGAAGGAACGTTGTTGGGGGGGGGTAGAAAAATTCTAAGGTAAAAAGCAAGGAATTAAAACAAGCAGAGGCTTGCTATTAATGAGTACATTTTGCTTTTGTAATTATCACCAAATAATGTGCCATTCCATCAAGTAAAAAAGATACATGTTAATTAGTGCCGGAATTTGGTGATAAATAAATAATCTCTACCTTTGCACCTGTTCAAACGGGAGTTTAGCTCAGTTGGTTCAGAGCATCTGCCTTACAAGCAGAGGGTCACTGGTTCGAATCCAGTAACTCCCACAAAGAACAAAAATCTCAACTTCTTCTCAAAAGCCCGCTATACACGTTAATTATACTGTTAAGCGGGCTACTTTTTTACCCTCACCTGAAAATTTTTCTGTGCAAATTAGTGCATTCAAAAGCATACTTTTCATACATTTGTTGTGCACAGAATTATGCACAGACCAGCATTTTTTTACTTAGCTTTTTATAGCCATGAGAAAAACATCAGTAAAACTCATACTTGACACGAGACGGTCGAACAAAAAAAATGACTATCCTATTAGACTTCGTATCATTCATCACAAACAAACAAGATACATCACTACTGAATATTCTGTGAAGGAAGTTGATTGGGATGATGAAACCCAGTCAGTTAAACCAACCTGTACCAAATATCGGAATCTCACCAGGGTTAACAACCATCTGCATTCTACATTGCTTACTGCAGGTGACACTATTACCAAACTTCAATCCTCAGGTCTAATAAACGGCATGTCTGTTAATGATGTCCGCGAACGCCTGGACAATAATTCAACTTCTACATCCTTTGTAACATTTACAGAAGATATCATCAAGGACATGAAGCAGGCACATAAACTTGGAAATGCTGCTGTATATCAACAAGCACTTGATTTTCTCAAACGTGTTACCAACCGTACAAATCTTTCATTCGAAGAAATAAACTATGAACTCTTAAAGTCTATTGAGACGAAATATGAATCAGCAACAAACTCTCTTAATGGCCTTAGTGTATATCTTCGCACCATCCGTGCCATCTATAACCGTGCTATTCATCAAAATGTCGCATCTCTTGAAAATTATCCATTCAGACATTATTGCAAAATCCGGTGATATTGACCACCTAAATCCGGTTGAAAGTGACCACCTTCTTTCCGGTGCAAATTGACCACCCCCATTTTCTCCTCATTTTTTCCCGATCTTATCGCTTTTAGACG
>JBEKQA010000099.1:0-12193 GCA_049520195.1 Bacteroidales bacterium | reverse complement strand
GGTTATTTTGATGCAGATCTTTCCACCCGTCTTGAAGAATCATTCAGGTTACGTGCAAGTCTTCAGGAAAAGCCTACGCTTGAATTCGCCTTCGGATCGCGTGTCGGAATTCTGGGTGTAAGGATAGAAAGAAAGCTTTACCGTCATCTTATCGGCAGGGTCATTGCTACTTTCATCTCGAATATACTGCACCTGATGATTTATGATACGCAGTGCGGAGCAAAGCTTTTCACCAGGAATCTTGCTGCTCAGGTATTTGAAAAACCTTTTATTTCCCGGTGGCTTTTCGATGTCGAGATATTGGCCAGGATCCTTGGAATTTATGGAAAGGATGTTATTGAAGATGTTGCAATTGAAGTTCCGGTCAAGTCATGGATCGACAAGGGGAAATCCAAGGTGAGCTGGATTTATGGTTTCAGGATTTTTTATGATCTTATCAGGATTCATAATCATTATAAAGACTTTTTATAATATTTTTTTTACCTTTGTACTTCCTTAAAAAAGCTCATTATCATAACTTTATAACTATGCTATCGAACAGGATCAACTATCTCTCTGAATCTGAAACCCTGGCCATGTCACGTAAATGCCGGGAACTAAAAGCAAAGGGTCACAATGTAATCAACTTAAGCCTGGGTGAGCCCGATTTCAACACACCTGATTACATTAAAGAAGCAGCAAAGAAAGCCATTGATGACAATTATTCATTCTATCCTCCGGTAGCAGGCTATGCAGACCTGAGAGAAGCTGTTTGCCTTAAGCTGAAAAGAGATAACAACCTTGATTATACCAGTGATCAGATCGTAGTGTCTACCGGTGCAAAGCAGTCTATTGCCAATATCGTTCTTTGCCTCGTGAATCCGGGAGATGAAGTGCTTTTACCTGCCCCCTACTGGGTTTCATATAAAGAAATTGTTAAAGTTGCCGAAGGCAAAGCGGTATTTATTCCTGCCTCTGTTGAACAGGAGTTCAAGGTAACGCCGGCACAGATTGAGAAAGCAATCACTCCGAAAACAAAACTAATGATCTTCAGCTCTCCCTGTAATCCAACAGGGGCCGTATATTCTAAAGAGGAGCTTAAAGGGCTGGCGGAGGTACTGGCAAAATATCCCCATGTAACAATCGTTGCCGATGAGATATACGAGCACATCAATTTCATAGGACAGCATCAAAGCATCGCCCAGTTCGATTTTATCAAGGACAGGGTCGTTATTGTAAATGGCGTTTCAAAAGGGTTTGCAATGACAGGATGGAGGATTGGTTATATTGCCGCCCCGATAGAGATAGCCAAAGCTTGCGACAAGCTTCAGGGACAATTTACTTCTGCCGCCTCATCCATTGCACAGCGGGCAGCACTTAAAGCTATAATTACTAATCCGGATACCCCTGAACTCAGGACGATGAAAGCAGCTTTCCGCGAAAGAAGAGACCTGTTGTTAAAATTACTGGGTGAGATAAAGGGATTCAAGCTGAATCATCCCGATGGTGCTTTTTATGTTTTCCCTGATATTTCCTATTATTTTGGCAAGAGTGATGGGGAAATTACGATCACAAATGCAAACGATTTCTGTATGTATATTTTGAATAAGGTTTTTGTTGCAACTGTGCCGGGCGATGCATTCGGTGACCCGAATTGTATGCGCTTTTCTTATGCCACTTCTAAGGAAAAATTGATTGAAGCAGTGCAAAGAATTGCTGCTTTATTAGCTGGATTGAAATAGGTACTTCACGAATAAAATAAACTCATTAACTATGGAAACACCCGATCTTACTATTTATGGAATTAAAGATGTCAAAACAATTTACCACAACTTGTCTTACGAAGAGTTATTCAGACACGAGACCAATCCCGATCTTGAAGGTTATGAAAGGGCTTTTGTAACAAATACAGGAGCAATTAATGTCGACACAGGTATTTTTACCGGTCGTTCACCAAAAGATAAGTATATCGTAGATGAGGAAACATCCAGAGACAATGTCTGGTGGGCCGGTCCGGGAAGAAAATCGGATAATAAGCCGATCTCAGTTGAAGTCTGGAACGATCTTTATAAAAACAGTGCAGAACAGCTATCCGGAAAAAATATTTATGTACAGGATGGATTTGCCGGCACAAACCATGATACTCGAATCAGTATTCGTGTTATTACTGAGGTCGCATGGCAGGCACACTTTGTAAAGAATATGTTCATAAGGCCCACTGAAGAAGAATTGGCCAGTTTTAAACCGGATTTCGTGATGTTGAACGCTTGTAAAACCAATGATCAAAAATGGAAAGAGCATGGTTTGAACAGCGAAGTTTATGTGGCATTTAATCTGAAAGAAAAAAGAGCTTGCATAGGAGGAACATGGTATGGCGGCGAAATAAAGAAGGGATTTTTCTCAATCATGAATTATATTCTGCCTTTGAAGGAAGTAGCATCAATGCATTGTTCTGCCAACATGGGCATTGCCGGGGATACTGCCATTTTCTTCGGTCTTTCCGGAACCGGGAAAACGACACTCTCAGCCGATCCAAAACGACTGCTGATCGGGGATGATGAGCATGGCTGGGATAACGAGGGGATTTTCAACTTTGAAGGCGGCTGCTATGCAAAGATGATCAAATTGAGCAAAGAAAAAGAACCGGATATCTGGAATGCAATCAAACGCGACGCAATGCTTGAAAATGTCGTATTTAACAGACAAACAGGTATTCCAGATTATGATGATGGATCAAAAACAGAAAATACCCGGGCATCTTATCCTATCTACCATATCCGGAATATTGTAAAGCCTGTTTCAAAAGGTGGCCATCCGAAGAAGGTGATCTTCCTGACAGCCGATGCATTCGGTGTTCTTCCTCCTGTTTCTAAACTTACTCCCGATCAGACCATGTATCATTTTCTTACAGGCTATACAGCCAAAGTTGCCGGAACTGAACGCGGGATCAAAGAACCTCAGCCGACTTTTTCTTCTTGTTTCGGCGCAGCATTTTTGATGGTTCACCCGACAATGTATGCTCAGCAGCTCATTAAAAAGATGAAAGAACATGTTTCAACGGCTTATCTTGTTAATACAGGTTGGATCGGCGGACCTTACGGTGTTGGTAAAAGGATCGATATCCCTCCGACACGTGCAATTATTGATGCCATTCTGGATGGTTCATTGGATAATGCTGAATACACGACAATACCGGTATTTGATCTTCAAATCCCGAAATCAGTGAAAAACGTTGATCCAAATTTGCTCGACCAGAGAAGTCTTTGGACCAGCAGTGAGGATTGGCTGAAAGCAGCAAGAGAACTGGGATTGAAGTTTATAAAGAATTTTGAAGGATTTACGGATAGTGATGAGGGTAAGCGGTTGATAGCTGCCGGACCCAGAATATAACTTTCCTATATTGAAAGAGTATCTATGGGATCTGAACGGAAAATTTACACTAAAACCGGCGATCTTGGAGAAACTTCACTGCTTGGAGGGACACGTGTCCTTAAAAGTAATGAGCGTGTCGAAGCCTATGGTACAATAGATGAGTTGAATTCATACATTGGCCTGCTCCGGGACCAACCTATTGCAGAGCATTACAAGATGATTCTGCTCAGGATACAGGAGAATCTTTTCGTTGCTGAGGCCAGAATTGCTGCAGATCCTAATTTAAAACAAGCGTCCTTGCCAGTTTTGCAGGATGAAGGGATTCAGGTTTTAGAGAATGAGATTGATGAGATGAATAAATCGTTGAATGATTTGACTCATTTCATTCTACCAGGAGGGTATATGCCCTCCTCATTAACCCATGTGGCCCGGACCGTTTGTCGTCGCGCAGAACGGTCGGTAATCAGGTTATCTTTAACCACAGAACCCGCAGAAGATATAATAATAAAATATTTGAACCGTTTATCCGATTATCTGTTTGTTCTTGCCAGGAAAATAGGGAAAGATGCAGGTGCAGATGAAACCCTTTGGACTCCTTTGCATTAAACAAAAAAACACCGAATGATATATTGAATGTTTTTTTTATACTTTTGCAAAAAATTCAAATAGCACTTACCCCATGTACTGGACATTAGAATTGGCTTCAAAACTGGAAGATGCCCCTTGGCCTGCAACCAAAGATGAACTTATTGACTGGGCTATCCGCTCTGGCGCTCCCCAGGAAGTGATTGAGAACTTAAGAGAGATTGAAGATGAAGGTGATACTTATGAGCGTATTGAAGATATATGGCCTGATTATCCGACAAAAGATGACTTTTTCTTTCACGAGGACGAGTACTGACCTGTTATTATCAGGACAAAAAAAAGACCGCTCAAAGATGAACGGTCTTTTTTTATGATAAGCTGATCACTGTCAATCATTAATTGCACACTGTTTCTCCCAGCAGCGGCGGCGTGCGTAAATTCGTGAATCGTAATTCTTCCAGATTGATATTGCTTTCAGATTGTTTTCCAATTGAGCATGAGTAGTGGCTTTGACAATACCATTTTTTAAATAAGCCTTATGCAGATCATTATAGACCAGCGCAAGCGCGCCTCTCCCTTGATAATCGGGACGAACACCGATCAGATACATGTGAATTGTATCATTCTTCTTTAAGGCTCTGAAGAGATGTATGAATCCAAAAGGAAATAGTCTTCCATTTGCTTTCTGAAGAGCATGTGTCAGGTCAGGTATTGTAACTCCGAAAGCAATAATATCCTCTTTTTCATCGACAACAAGTGCAACGAATTCAGGCCTGATAAATCCAATATACTGTTTGGTATAAAGTTCAATCTGTTTTTCTCCAATAGCAGCATAACCGTAAAGGTCCGAAAAGGCTTCATTCAGCATCCGGAACATTTTCCCGACATATGGCAGGAGATCCTTGGCTTTTTTTGCCTGAACAGTTCTTAAATGATATTTTTGTGTTGCAATTGCAGTCGATCGGGAAACCTTATCAGGTATTATTTTTGGAACATTCACTTCAAAATGAAGCCAGTCTACTCCTTTCTCAAATCCCATCTTAATCATATGCTCCGGATAATAAGCATAATTATAGATAGCTGATAGGCTGGAAAGCTCTTTAAATCCTTCCACCAGCATTCCTTCCGGGTCCATATCAGTATAACCCAGAGGGCCCTGGATATTAGTCATTCCTTTACTTCTGCCCCATTCAATCACAGTTTCAACAAGTCTGGATGAGACTTCATTATCATCAATAAAATCAATCCATCCAAACCGTACAAATTGTTCATTCCACTTTTGATTGGCCCTGTGATTAATAATACCGGCTATTCTGCCGACAATTTGATTTCCTCTGTAAGCAAGCCAATATTCAGCCTCGCAATATTCGAATGCCGGATTTTTTTCTTTGCTAAGAGTGTTTAATTCATCAAATATCAACGGAGGACACCAGTATGGATTTCCATGATATAAATCCAGCTGAAACCGGATAAACTTTTTCAATTCCCTCGCGGATGTAACTTTTTTAACTTCAATTTCCATTATAGCCAGTGTTGAGTATTATACCATTCGATAGTTTCTTTGATCCCATGCTCTAGGTCATATTCAGCAATAAATCCAAAGTCATTTTGCAAAGGTTCTATTTCACATCGCCAGTTTGTGCTGATTAAAACATTATATTTATCCTTATTCAGTGTAGGGATAGCACCCCAAATTCCATAAAACTTCTCGAGACCCGATGCAATGTATTTTACTATGAGAGAAGGAACTCTTATTTTAATTGTTTTTTTATTTAGCACTTCTTTAGTGATTCTTGCAAAGGTCTCGGTATCATATTCTCTTCCATCGGAAACAAAATATGCTTTTCTTACAATGGAAGATTTCAGGGCATCAAAAATCAGCCTAACCAAATCCTTCACATATATAAATGTGAGGATTTGCTTCCGGTTTCCAATATATGTTTCCAGTCCCCGGTTCATTGTTTTAAAGAAAACATAATAGTCTTTTTCACGAGGACCGTAGACGCCTGTTGGCCGGAAAATAACCCATGGAAACATGGTAAGCGATTGTATGTATTTCTCGGATTCCAATTTACTCTTGCCATAAAGCTCAATTGGATGAGGAGTATCAGAAAGCATAACTGGATGAAGGGTTTCAGGGTCACCTGGACCATATGCTGCCAGGCTGCTCATATAAATGAACTTCTCAGGAATCATATCCGTCTGGATCAGTGCCTGAATAAAATTCTGTGTATTAATAAAATTAACCCTGAAATAATCTTCTTTTCTGGCAGCTTTTGTGATCCCAGCATTATGAATAATGTATTGGAACCGGAGATTTTGTGATTTACAAATCTCAAAGGTTCTTTTAATATTCTCAATGGACGAAAAATCCATTTCCAACAAATGGATATGGGAATCTTTTAGGTACTTTTTTGAACTGGTCTTCCGAACACTTGCATATACTGTGTAATCCCTTTTCAGACCCTCCTCCACAAGGAAACTTCCGATAAACCCACTAGCCCCTGTGACAAGTACATTCGGCATGTTTGTAAAATTTCCAATTAGCACCCTTTATACTTTAATTGCTACTATTCTTCCAGGTTAAAATTTCTTGATCCAGCAACGGCGGGTGAGATGCTGGCGACCATCAAAATTCTTCCAGATCGTAATTGCTTTGGCGTTGTCTTCTAGTTGAGGCATTGTTATAGCCCGGGTAATATGATGACGAATATAAGCTTTCTGCATCTCATTGTAATACAAAGCATTGATTCCTTTACCATGATAATCAGGTCTGACGCCATTTAAGTACATATCGATAACATCATTCTTTTTCATGGCACGAAGTAAATATATGAATCCGAAGGGAAATAATCTTCCGTTACATCTTTGAAGTGCCTTTGTCAGTGACGGCATTGAAATGCCGAACCCTACAAGATCATCTTTTTCATTCACTACAAAAGAAACAAATTCAGGGCGGATAAACCCGAAATAGGTTTTCACATACATATCCATCTGTTTCTGTGAAAGCGCTGTGAAACCGTAAAGCTGATCAAATGCCTGGTTTAAAAGAACAAACATTTTCCTGCCATAAGGGAGAAGTTTTTTAGCTTTCTTCTCCTTGACAACGTGGAGTTTATATTTCTCCATAACCAGTTTTGACATTCTTTCCACTTTATCCGGTATCTCTTGTGGAACCTCAAATTCATATTGAATCCAGTCGGCTGCTTTCTCAAATCCAAGAGAAGACATGTGCTCAGGGTAGTAAGCAAAATTATAAATAGAAGCCAGTGTTGACATTTCATCAAATCCCTTGATAAGCATTCCTTCATTATCCATATCTGAAAACCCCAATGGACCATGAATACCCGTCATACCCTTTTCTTTACCCCATTCGATGACACTATCTATTAGTTTTGCAGACACTTCCCGATCATCAATAAAATCGATCCATCCGAATCGAACCAATTTTTCATTCCACCTCTCATTCGCTTTATGGTTTATAATCCCTGCAATCCTTCCGACAAGAACTTTCCCGCGATAAGCCAGGAAATATTCAGCTTCACAAAAATCGAAAGCGGGATTTTTGGTCCTGGACAAGGTATTCTTCTCATCCAAATACATTGGCGGACACCAATATTTATTCCCCTTATACAAGGTATAAGGAAAGCCAATGAACTTGCTTAGATCGTGTTTTCTAACGACCTTTTTAATTGAGATATCCATATCAAGGCGGAATTGATCAATGAATAATTCCAAGTTTTTTCCCAAGCTTATCAAATTTCTCCAGTGCAATATCAACCTGGTCTTTAGTATGTGTAGCCATTAAAGAAAAACGGATGAGTGTAGAATCTTTACTAACTGCCGGAGATACGACCGGATTGACAAAGACCCCTTCATCGAGTAACATTCGGGTTAATTTAAGGGTCTTCAGATTGTCTCTGATATATAATGGAATGATAGGTGTTTCACTTTTACCTATATCAAACCCCATTCTTTTAAAGTTGTCGAGGGCATGGTGTGTCAATTCCCAAAGTCTGTCTATCCTTTCAGGCTCACTTTTGATGATCTCCAATGCTGCAAGTACAGCTGCAGCTGAGGCTGGGGTAATACTTGCACTGAAAATCAGTGACCGGGAATGATGCTTCATGTAGTTAATAGTATCAAAATCACTAGCAATAAATCCTCCAAGTGAAGCCAATGATTTGCTGAAGGTTCCCATGATCAGGTCAACTTTTTTTGTCAAACCGAAATGGGAAGCAGTTCCGGAACCTTGTTCACCAATGACGCCGATAGCATGAGCATCATCCACCATCACAGTGGCTTCATATTTTTCTGCCAGATCCACGATTCCTGGTAAATTGGCGATATCACCTTCCATGCTGTAAATTCCATCAACCACAATAAGTTTTATCCTCCCAGGTTCACATTTCTTCAATAACCTTTCAAGTGAAGTCATATCGTTATGACGGAATTTCAAAACTTTAGCAAATGATAAACGGGTTGCTTCAATGATTGAGGCGTGATCAAGTTCATCAATAAGGATATAATCATTTCTGCTTGTGACTGTGGGAATTACTCCAAGGTTAACCTGAAATCCTGTACTGAAAACCAGTGTAGCATCTTTATGTACAAATTCAGCAAGTTTTGATTCCAACTCGATATGAATATCGAGTGTTCCGTTAAGAAACCTTGAGCCTGCACATCCACTGCCATACTTTTCGATTGCCTTTATTGATGCTTCTTTGATTTTGGGATGATTAGTAAGCCCCATATAACTATTAGAGCCAAACATCAACACTTTTTTCCCTTTCATCATAACAGTTGTATCCTGGTCGGATTCGATGACCCTGAAGAAAGGATAAAGGCCCATTTTTGCAATCTTCTGTGGTTCTGTATAATGCGATGTTTTTCGTTGTAATATCCTCATAGTTTATTCTTTTGGGGCTGATACTGAATTCAAAGATAATAAGAAATTGATATTATATTTCTACTCGTTTTTCTGAAAATTCTCTCCCGGCTTTTAATGCCTGAAGATTTTTATTGATAATTTCGTCACCTTTACTCCTGAATATCAAACGGATAGCTGCTTCCAACTTTTCGTATTGCATCTGGAGAAATGGAGAAGCTGCACCAAGTATTACGATGTTCGCTGTCTTGGCTGTTCCTACTTCTTTAGCAATCTCATCGGCATCCAGGGCAACATAATGAGGTAATTTCCGGATTTCATCCATTATTTTTTCGATCTGAGGATATTCCGGGATGTTTATAAAAGGTTTGGTATTAGTTATCACCCATCCATCTGGTGCTAGATAAGGCAAATATCGTAAGGCCTCCAGTGGCTCAACAGAAATGATCAGGTCGGCTTGCCCGGCGGGAATAAGATCGGAAGCAATTTCTTTATCTGAAATCCTTAGGTTCGATTGTACATCACCTCCTCGCTGACTCATTCCGTGAACTTCGGACTGTTTAAGAGAAAGTCCCTGTTCAAGGGCGGCAGTTCCAATTATTGCGGCTATTGATATAATTCCCTGTCCACCTACGCCTGCAAGTATAATATCTCTTTTCATTTATTAATAATCTAGATTCTAAACCTTTTGATCGGTTGCCATTGTCTTTTTGAACTTATCCCTTACCCTTTTATCAATAGCAACAATGCATTCTCTCCTTGGAATAATAACCGAAACCCCTGGATAGGCAAGTTCTTCATTAATGATCTTGACATTCTCTTCATGAAACTTTTTGAGTGGGCGTATGACGTGAATATGACCATCTTCCACCCCAAGTCCTTTGCATATAGATTCGATTTTCCCGAACGCAGGTGAATCCTGACCACCGGTCATTGCGGTAGTACCATTATCCAGAATAAAAATTGTGATCCGAGATTTATCATTAACAGCGTCCAGTAACCCTGTCATGCCCGAGTGCGTAAATGTAGAATCACCAATGACTGCAATAGAAGGAACTAACCCAGCATCTGCAGCGCCTTTCGCCATAGTTATAGAAGCCCCCATATCCACACATGAATTGATTGCTTCATAAGGTGCCAAAGCGCCGAGTGTATAGCAACCAATATCCGAAAAAACATGTCCCTTAGGTACCCCTTCAAGCACTTCATTCAATGCTTTATAAGAATCAATATGAGGACAGCCGGAACATAAAGAAGGCGGACGATTCACCACGAGGGCAGGTACCGGCAAGCCATAAGTGTCTTTCTTACCAAGAGAAACTGCAACAATGTTCGGGTTTAACTCACCGTCCCTGGGAACAGTCCCATCAAGTCTGCCTTTTATTTTCAGCCCCTTGCCCAGTACTCCTTTAAGTAATTCTTCAACAAGGGGATAGCCATCTTCCAGGATCAGAATTTCTTCACATTCATTATAAAGACGTTCCAGCATCCTTTTGGGCAGTGGATATTGGCCGATCTTGAGGACAGGATGAGGAACAACACGATCAGGATAATTTTCCAATAAATAATTAAAGGCAATCCCACAGACGATAATCCCAAGGGATTTATCAGTCCCATCAATATATTTATTAAAGAGAGAATCCTCTGAAGCCTGCTCAAAAAGATCCTGAGCTTTTAAAAGGGTACGGTACCTTTTTCTTGCAATAGCCGGTAAAAGCACAAATTGTCGAAGATCTTCCGGGAGTTTTACTTCATTCCTGATCCTTGTATCTACTCTTTTTACACCTGCACGTGAATGTGCCAGACGAGTAGTAATCCTTAACAATACAGGAATCTTATGACGCTCTGAAAGATCAAATCCATAGTGAACCATATCATAGGCTTCCTGCTGGTTACCAGGCTCAAGGATAGGAATCATAGCAAATTTTCCCAGAAACCTTGAATCCTGTTCATTTTGTGATGAATGCATTGAAGGATCATCTGCTGCAACAATAATTAATCCTCCGTTAGTTCCTGTGATGGCAGAGTTAATAAAGGGATCAGCTGCGACATTCAATCCGACATGTTTCATACATACCATCGAACGTTTGCCTGCATAGGACATTCCTAGTGCAGATTCCATAGCAGTCTTTTCATTAGCTGACCATGTGCAATGAATGTTATCCTGTTTCGCTTGTTTAGAATGCTGAACAAATTCGGTTATTTCAGTAGATGGCGTTCCTGGGTAGGCATAAATACCTGAAATTCCGGCATCGATAGCACCTTGTGCGATAGATTCATCCCCTAAAAGTAGGAGTTTTTGCATAGTAAGATTAGATAATTTATTATGGACAAAAGTAAAAAGAATTTCCGAATAACCTAAAGAACAAGTTATATCAAGATGTTCTCCCATATTATAAATAATTTGTTTTCTTACTCAAAATATTTACTTTTGTTGTTTCATCATAATTTACTTCCATTTTATTTCTTATGAAGTCTAAGTCGTTTACTCTCCTCTTCCTATTTTTTTTATACATTTTCATTAAGCCTCAAAATATTCAGGCACAAACAGGGATTATTCGCGGTTTTGTATATGAAACCGAGAGCGGTGAACCGGTTATTTTTACCAATGTTTATCTTTATAAGACATCTATAGGAGCAGCTACAGATGTAAATGGTTATTTCTCCATTATGAAGATTCCACCTGGAACTTACACTCTTATGGTATCTAATATGGGGTTTGATACTTTGCAGATCCCAATCACCATCAAAAGTAATGATCTCCTCACAAAGAAACTTTTTTTGAAAAAGTCGACTTATACATTGGGAGAGGTCAGTATTTCTGCCGCAAAGGAGAATAAGAAAGTCGAAATACAGACTTCAGTAATAAAAATAACCCCGAAAGAGATTGGTACGATACCTGCTATCGGTGGACAGCCAGATCTTGCGCAATATCTGCAGGTGCTTCCCGGAGTAATTTTCTCTGGAGACCAGGGAGGTCAATTATACATCCGAGGCGGTCCCCCAATTCAGAACAAGGTACTTTTGGACGGAATGGAACTTTTCCAGCCATTTCATTCTATCGGACTCTTTTCCGTGTTTGATGTCGATATTCTTAAAAACGTTGACGTGCTGACTGGTGGTTTTGGAGCAGAATATGGAGGAAGACTTTCTTCCATTATGGATATCACCACACGCGAGGGAAATAAAAACAGGAGTGCCGGGAAGATTGATGCAAGCACATTTGGTGCTAAAGTTTTATTGGAAGGACCTATCGCCAAGGCAAAGAAGGATGATGGAGCTAATGCATCTTTTATCCTTTCAGTGAAGAATTCTTATCTGAAAGAGAGCTCAAAAATATTCTATGATTACATAAATTCAAATGGATTG
>JBEKQA010000098.1:0-12253 GCA_049520195.1 Bacteroidales bacterium | reverse complement strand
CCCCGGCCCCTCCCCCTAGTCATAGACCCCACCCCCGGCCCCTCCCCCAAGAGGGAGGGGAGTTTGGTGATAAAATTTTTACATTAGGACTTCTGAAGTAACCTGGCTTCTATTTCCTTTTGCAGGATGTCAAGGACCTCATTAATATTCCCTGTGATTGCTTCATTTTTAAAACGGATCACCTTTAATCCTAATTTTTCAAGTTCAAAGGTTCTGTTTTCGTCGTGTTCTTTATTTTCCTGACTGTCATGAATATCACCGTCAATCTCAATGACAAGTTTTGCTTCGTGACAATAGAAATCTACAATGAATGGACCAATAGGATGTTGACGACGGAATATTATTCCTGAAAGTCTTTTCTTTCTTATACGACTCCATAAAATATTTTCACTTGGTGTCGATGTATTTCTGAGAAGTCTTGCTCTTTTTATAATTTCCTTTCCTGCACTATAGTAGAAACCACGATCAATAGATTTTACAAGATATGCCATAATTTGCAAGATTAATAAACCACCCCCAAAAATAGAAAGAAGTTGTGGGTAAGAAAGCATTGTGTATTAGTCCGGAGAAATGAAAAAAGTAATATGATTTTACTTATTTATTGCCCCCTCCCTCTTGGGGGAGGGAGTCAGGGGGTGGGGTTTAGCGCCTCTAGGGGGAGGGGGTTTGGGGGTGGGGTCTGTGACTTGCCCCCTCTTGGGGAGGGCCGGGGTCAAGCACTTCAAAATATGGTTTTGCCAATAATAATTAGGTACCAAGAAAAAAAATTTCTTTGTTAATATATTTTGTATCTTTGTTCAGAATTTGTAAGTCTGGCTTCCGGATTTTAAAACGAAAGCGCCAGGTACAAATTGATGTGATTCAATTACTTATATTTTCTCCGTTTTATTTTTTAAGATGGAAAAGAATATGAGTGGTTAATTGAATATTAATATTGTAATAAAAGATAAGAAAAATTTTTTTTTTCAAAATCTTTATTTTACTTTTGCCTGTTCGATAAAAATGCAACAATTGAAACAATTTCCTCTATATAATCAATTAATCATGTTAATTGATCCTTTATATTTTCTTTCTATTATTAACTAAAACAAACAAACCTTATGAGAAATGTTACAAAGTATTTATCAGTATTGATGGTTGCACTGTCAATGTTGGTATTTGTGTCTCAAGGAAGAGCCACTATCCTTCTCACAGAGGGGTTTAATTCGGCTACTCCGGGTTCAAACACTCCTCCTGCGGGTTGGGGTCTTGATGTTGTTTCAGGTGGTGCAAATGCTACCTATTATCTTACGCAAGGCACATGGCCTTCCGTTGCACCTTATGAAGGAACACTCCTTGTGGATTTTGAATCGTTTGATTATGGATCAGGTACCGTAAATCGTTTGAAGAGAACCACCCCAATCTCAACAGTTGGATATGGTAATATCACTGTCGATTTTGAGTGGTATCTTGACATCGGTTATTACGGTACATGCGACAATGTCCAGGTTGAATGGTCGACAAATGGCTCTAGCTGGACGACAGCAGGCCCTCAATTTTGTCGGTACTCTACAACTGGATCCGATTACTGGCAGCTTGAAACTGTTACACTCCCTTCAGGCGCATCCGGCCAATCAACACTTTATGTTGCCTTGCTCTTTACTTCTGATTATGGAGACGACTGTCACCTGGATCTCCTGCATGTTAACGGATCACCGGCAGGTAATATTACGGGTACCGTCAGGAACATAAACACCAACCAAGTGCTTCAGGGTGTATCGGTTAGCTGCGGTGGCGTAGGCCCTGTCATTACAAATTCATCCGGCGTTTATGCACTCAATGGAGTTCCTGTGGGTAACCAAACACTTACGGCTAATTTAGCGGGCTATTATCCATATAGTGCTACCGTAAATATTATTTTTAATACAACCATAACCGATAATTTCTTACTGACACCAATTCCTCCGGGATATCTCCAGGGAACTGTTACCAATGCATCCAATGGAAATGCTGTTGTCGGCGCCATGATTACATGGAATGGAATGACTACCTATTCAACTGCTGGTGGTGCTTATACCTTTGGTAATATTTATAACACAGGTACCAGTACTTTAAATGCCAGTAAAGAAGGATTTAACAGTTATTCTGTAAGTAGTGTTACCGTAACTGCTGGTAATACTACAACTCTCGCCATTCCATTGCCAGAAGATACGCCTGCTCCGGGAACACCATTTACTGCAGCATTAAATACTGCGCAAACGGCAGTGAACCTGAACTGGAATCTTCCTGTTGATGATTATGATCTGATCTATGATGATGGTATTCAGGATAACTTTGGCATTTATCTCACCGGTCATGAAAAAAACATGAACGCTGTAAGATTTACACCGCTCGGCTATCCGGTTATCGTAAAGGGGTTCTATTATAATATAGGAACAGCAAGTAACTATCAGGTGGGTTGGAATGCTTTTACACCGGTTGAGATGTTTATTTATTCTGAATCAGCAGGTTTACCTGGTATCCCTGTGGATTCCGTAAACGTCACACCAACTAACTATGGATGGAACAAAGCCTATTTCACTACCCCGATGACCTTTAACAGCGGCAATTTCTATATTGTCATGGCACAGGTGGGTTATGATACTGTATCTCCGGGTATCGCCATCGATACTACGGCATACCAGATGAGAAGCTATTCCAAGATGCAGAATGTACCCTGGTTACCTGCACCCGGAAACTATATGATCCGTGCCATTGTGAACGGATCAGGCGGGCCTTTAATGACCAGTGATCAGCCAAGCCAGCTTATTACTGCATCTCCGATACCAGGCCTCATTTATGAATATAAGATGTCAACAGTAACCGGAGTAGAAGGTAGCCCTTTAGTATATCCCGAAATTGGCGGATTAAGCCCGGATAACATCACAGGTTACCAGGTTTGGCGTTTGGTTCAGGGAAATGAAGCTTTACCGGCAACCTGGACTTCCGTTGGCACAACAACCGGTCTGACTGAAGTGGATAATTCATGGCCAAGTTTGCCTTGCAATCCTTACCGTTGGGCAGCTGAAGCTCAATATACCTTCAACCGTTGGTCGAATGCTACATTCTCAAATGCCGTGGGCAAATGCTGGACATGCACTGTAACTGTCAATGTTCACCTAAGTTGCGACAGTGTTACTCCGGCAGGGGCTATTGTGACATTCACAAACCTTTTACCCGCCGCCGACACGGTTTATACCGCCACATTGACATCTGCTGGAACTCATGTTTTTTCAAATTTCTGGCAGGGGAGTTATTCATTGACGGTAAGTAAATTTGGTTATCAAACCTATACACAATCCCCGATCAATATCTTGGGTGACATGACATTTAACGTTGGACTGCTTCAGTTGAAAGGAACTCCATCCAACCTGGTCGTACATGATTCTGCCGCATATGCAACATGGCATCCTGCCCAGTCAAGTTCGCCTTACTCAGATGAAACATTCACCACAGGTCTGGATGGATGGACTCCGGATGGAAACAGTTACTGGGGACTTAATCCTGTTGACGGAAACCCAGGTTCATGTATTGAATGGGACGGATACCCGAACTTCGTTCTTTATTACAGCCAGGCAATTACGAGCCCGGTCTTTTCAGGAGTTCCATCTGCGCTTAAGCACCTGCAATTTGACATTTCATATCTGACAACATTTGGTGCTACTAATTCAGAACACCTGACAGTTGAAGTTTCTTCTGATGGAACGACATGGAACAAAGTTGGTGATTTTGTAAATAATGCTTATTCTATGCCCTATACTACAGAAACGATTGATATCACTCAATATGCACCATCATCTGGTTTCCAGGTTCGTTTCAGAGCTAATGGATTTTTGGCTTATTATCTTTACCGTTGGGATATTGATAATGTCAAAATTCTTGAAGTAAGTTCTCCAAATGATCCTTGTATAATCGGATACGATTTCTACCTCAATGGAGTCATTGATGGATTTACACCGGATACTGTTTACAATATACCGCCATCACATCTGACCTACGGTACAACCTATACGGCATGCGTAGCGGCTATTTATGGAAGCGGTTATGGACCACAGATTTGTACTACATTTACAGATCATTTCCTCTGTCCTCCTGATACTGTAAATGCAACGGATTTAGAGTGCTCAGCTTTAATCACATGGCATAAACCGAACTGCGGTGGTTGTACGCTCTCAACCTACGTTTTTGATGATGGTACTGCAGGTGATGGGCTTACTGGTTATGGTTATTCGTTTGGTAATTATTTCCCGATTGCTGCTAACGCAGCCGGGGTGATAAAATCAGTGGATATGTGGTTCTCCTCAATTGCAGGTAGCACATCAGCCCAAACAATAACTCTTAACGTATACAAACCTGACCAAAGCACGATAATTGGTTCTACAACTTTTGTCAACACTGGCGCTGCCTGGCCTGCTAGTACAGATGATAATGTCCCCTTCAGTACTCCTGTTGCATACACCGGGCCATTCTATCTCATGTGTGCGTATCCTTCAGGATCACAGTTTGCAAACTACTTTTGTCTTGATAACACCAGTTCCTATACCGGATTCCCGAACGGTGTTGGATATAGTATGTATAATGGAACATGGACTCAGGGAGATTTGGGATATGATCCAAAGTGTACCTGGCTGCAACATGCAAATGTTTGTGTAAGTAGCAAGGATAAAGATGCTCCTGTATCAACTATTTATCCCGCTCAGAATCCGGTAATGGCAAAGCCTGATCCGAATACTGTCAGTTCAATAGCTACGTTAACGGATGCTCCTTATATAGGTAGTTCTTCTGTTGTAGCACCTGAAGCACCTGCAACTGCACCTACAGTTCTTGGTTACAATGTTTTCCGTGGTACTCAGCATATTGCATACCTGCCTTATCCTGATACTACGCAATACTATGATTATAACCTGTCACCGGGAACTTATCATTATACGGTAAATGCAAGATACAGTACACCTGGGTTTAATCCTCCTGCTGATACTGCTGTTTCACTGACGGCACCACCGGCAGCAGTTACTATTTCCTGCGGTTATCCTTTACCATTCTATGAACCATGGGATCAAGCTTCCTTTGCATACCAGCAATGGTCATTCGCACCAAATCAGGGCAACTGGTCAATCAGCACTGCAGTTGGTGATCCTGTGCCTTGTGCTGATTTCTCATGGGAACCGGTTGTTACCAACTATAGCACTTCACTTATCACACCGAATATTAATGCATCTATGTATACCTGCGCTACTATTTATTGTGACTTTGATCTCAAGCTGGCAGATTTACATGCAACCGGAACTGAAAAACTGGATGTTGAAGTTTCTACTTCTGCTGGTGTTTGGATATCCAAAGCTGAATACTCTGACTCAGGTTCGTTTAACTGGACGCTTAAGCACGTTAATATCAGTGCAGTAATGGGCAAAGCCTTCCAGTTACGCTTCCGTGCTAATGGAGCAAATTCAGGAAATATACTGCATTGGTATGTTGATAATATTAATATCTATGCTGTTTGTATTCCACCTAAAACACTCACAGGCAAGGAAAACCAGTTCGTTACATCGTTGACCTGGCATTCACCTAAATGCCCGGCCATGTGCGGACTCAAGACCTATATAGAAGATGATGGCGTAACCGGTGATGGTTACAGTTGTCCTCCGGGTTTTGTTACCAGCATTGCTTTACTAGGTAATTATTACCCTGCTACCAATCCTGGTGTGGTAAAATCAATTGATTGGCTCTTTTCGCAGTATGGTTCATCAGCAGACGTATCGACTGTTGCAAAAATCTATGCCGCAGACCAGTCCACACTTCTTGGTCAGTCACCTCCATTTATCGCCGCTGGCGCTCCATATCCTTCTGGAACATGGGATAATTCACCATGTCAGGATATTCCGTACAATGGGGCATTTTATGCAATGGTAGATATGTTCCCATATAATGGACAGATGGTAAACTATCTTAATCTTGATCATGATACACCAGGCCCGACCGGCTTAGGCTGGGGCTGGGCTGATTGTGATGGAACATGGTCTTATGTTGTGAGTTCTACAGTATGGGGTGGAAATGATGTAATGGCTACCTTCATGGAACATGTAAATGTTTGTGAAAGTGGTGCAAAGGACAAAGATGCTCCGATAACTACTCTTGATCCATCAACACTGCCTATTAGTCACAATGCGCCAGTGCAAAATAATGGCACTGCTCACCACGCTGGGACCAATATAGGCGGTACTGGGACATATGTTCTTGGTAATCCTCCTCCAGTAAAACAGGAAACACCAGAAGGATCATTGTTAAAGGGCTACAATGTATATCGTGCAGATTTACCTGCAGGTACAAACTTTGCTATAATCCATAATGGCACTGACACTACCTATCAGGATAACCATGGATCAACTTACTGGGGACCAGGATGGAAATACTTCGTTACTGCTGTATTCCAGGATTCATTGAACCAGGGTGTAACCCTTTGTGAGCCTTCATCCGATACAATTACAGTTCATTTCCCGGCTGTTGGTATAGATGAACTGACCAACTCGATTTCTTTGTATCCGAATCCGGCAAATGATCTTGTCAATGTTGTTTCATCAAACGAGATCAAAACCATCGAAGTACTTGACTACATCGGAAAGGTGATTTACAGGAATGATGATGTAAATCTGACAAATACAAAACTCGATGTTGCAAGCTTCAACTCAGGAGTTTACTTCGTTAAGATTACCACTACAGCTGGTGTCAAAACATCGAAACTTACTGTAACGCACTAATCCTTAATTGGAATATTCTGAAAAAGGCTCGCTTCGGCGGGCCTTTTTTTTATCTTTGTATCCCATGATATCAATAAATAACCTGTCAGTCCAGTTCAGTGGAACCCCATTATTTGATCATGTTTCTTTTATCATAAATGATAAGGACCGGATCGGGCTTGTGGGTAAGAACGGAGCGGGTAAATCAACTTTGCTTAGGATCATAAATAGCCTCCAGAAACCAGACGAAGGCGATGTTATCATTCCGTCAGGAGACACAATAGGTTATCTTCAACAAGAAATTATTTCCGGTAGTACGAAGACTGTCGTGGAAGAGGCAATGACAGCATTTTATGAGATTATGGAGATCAAAGAAAAAATCGCTTCACTCGAACACGAGATAAAGAGCAGGACAGACTTTGATTCTGAGGAATATCATGACCTTATCCGAAAACATTCAGAATGTTACGAAAGGTTCAATCTTTTAGAAGGATCATCAATACAGACAAACACCGAAAAAGTACTAACCGGATTAGGATTCGAAATAAAAGAGTTTTCCCTTCCGATGAATCACTTTAGCAGTGGCTGGCAGATGAGGGTTGAGCTTGCAAAGATCCTTCTCAGGGTTCCGGATGTGATACTCCTCGATGAACCAACCAACCATCTGGATATTGAATCAATACAATGGCTGGAAGAGTACCTTATTAATTACAAGGGAGCTGTGGTTTTGGTTTCACATGACAGGGCATTTCTCGATAACGTGACCAAAAGAACGATAGAAATATCCATGGGAAAGATTTTTGATTACCGTGCAAATTATTCAGGTTATATTGCCTTGCGGGAAGAAAGACTAGACAGCCAGATTGCAACCTATAATAACCAGCAGCGGCAGATCAGACAGATAGAGCGTTTTGTGGAACGGTTTCGATATAAAGCCACCAAAGCAGCCCAGGTTCAATCCAGGATTAAAATGCTGGAGAAGATCGACGAAATAGAGCTTGATGTTTTTGATGATTCCTCCATTACATTCAGATTTCCAAAAGCACCCCATTCCGGAAAAATTGTTTTGGAAGCAAAACATCTTGTAAAAGATTATCCGCAGAAAAGAGTTCTTAATGATCTTAATTTTTCGGTAATAAAAAATGACCGCATAGCTTTCGTCGGAAAAAATGGCGAAGGAAAAACAACATTATCGAAGGTTATCGTAAAGCAAACACCCCATACCGGAGAATTGAAATATGGACACAACGTGGTGATCGGCTATTATGCCCAGGATCAATCAGATTTTCTCGATCCTGACCGTACTGTTTTCCAGACTATCGATGATATTGCTACCGGCGATATCCGTCCCAAGATCAGGACAATCTTAGGAGGATTTCTTTTTAGCGGGGATACTATTGATAAGAAGGTAAAAGTTCTATCCGGAGGTGAAAAGTCACGGCTTTCTCTTGCAAAGTTACTTTTGGTACCTTCCAATCTGCTTATCCTTGATGAACCGACCAATCATCTGGATATGCATTCAAAAGATATCCTTAAGAATGCACTCATCCGTTACGATGGAACGCTTATTGTTGTTTCGCATGACCGGGATTTCTTAAGGGGACTTACAAACCGGGTTTTCGAGTTTAAAAAAGGTACAATTAAGGAGTATCTGGGAGACATTTATGATTTCCTTGACGCACGTAGGATACAGACGCTCTCTCAATTAGAGACTGCTGAGAAGACTGAGGAGCCCACAAAAAAAAGTTCCTATAACAAGGAAATGTGGACGAGACGTAAAGATTTTGAGAAGGAAATCCGCAAAATTCAGAATCAGATCACTAAATCAGAGAGCGAAATAGAAATGCTTGAAAATGAAATCGGGAAGACAGAAGAAATGTTGATCCAACCTGAGAAATTTAAAGATAAGGTTATTGGTGGTCAGCTTTTTAATGATTATGAAAAATGGAAATCTCTGCTGGAAAAGGAAATGAAAAAATGGGAAGACCTAAATATGCAAAAGGAAGAGCTTGAGAAAAAAGATCCGGATTTGGAGATCCAGACAAATGGTTAATACTCAGAAATCCCTTTTAAGTAATTCCTTTGCAAAAGAATCAAGAACTTTTTTACTACTTTTTTCAACCTGAATATCATTCAGGAATTCCTGTGCTATTGAATAATATTTTTCAATCTCTCTAAGGGTGATTTCTTTAATTTTTAAAGATTGATAAACCTTTTTTACCCTTGAGATTTTCGCTTTTTCAGGTATCAACTGCTCAGAAAAGCATTTTTCCAATTCTTTTCTTTCTTTTTGAGGCGCAATTTCGAAAGCCTTTAGCAGAAGAAATGTTTTTTTCCCGGAGACAATATCTCCTCCAATCTCTTTTCCGAATTTTTGTTCATCTCCGAAAACATCCAGCAAATCATCCTGAAGCTGGAAAGCCATTCCAATATTCTCCCCAAAAGCATAGATCTTCTCAGTTTCCTGATCGGGTGCTTTTGCCAGTATAGAACCAAGTTTTAGACTACATCCAATCAGCACTGCCGTTTTCAATCGGATCATCTCAATGTAATCATTGATACTGACCACTTTCTGTTTTTCGAAATTCATATCATATTGCTGACCCTCACAAACTAACCGTGTAGTAAGTGTAAACTCGGACAAGATTGAAGAAAGTATCTGTGGGTGGGTTTGTGAAAGATACTCATAGGCAAGAGCGAACATGGTGTCTCCTGAGAGAATAGCTGTATTGGTATTCCATTTCTTGTAAACTGTTTCCTGTCCACGGCGAAGGGGGGCACAGTCCATTATATCATCATGCAGAAGGGTGAAATTATGAAAGAGTTCAATAGCTATCGCTGCTGGCATTGCCTTTTCAATATTTCCACCAAAGAGATCACAACCCAGAAGTACGAGTAACGGGCGTATCCTTTTACCCCCAAGGGTAAGAGTATATGTAATGGGATCATAAAGTTCGGCGGGTTCGTGGGTAAAGGATGCCGAATCGAAAGCTTTCTTAATTAAATCCTGCAGCTCGTTAACGGAATGCATGGATCATGAAATAAAAGGATCATTAAGCATGTTCAAAAGATACTGACCATAGCCACTTTTCAGCAATGGTTGGGCAATCTTTTCCAGCTGATCCCGGTTGATAAAATTCATACGGTAGGCTATCTCCTCAATACATCCGATCTTTAAGCCCTGACGGTTTTCCATGACCTCGACAAATTGCGACG
This sequence comes from Bacteroidales bacterium, assembly GCA_049520195.1. Classification (GTDB taxonomy): domain Bacteria; phylum Bacteroidota; class Bacteroidia; order Bacteroidales; family FEN-979; genus FEN-979. The sequence continues at coordinate 2,285 of JBEKQA010000098.1, read as the reverse complement.
CCTGTAATAATGAACTGAAAGTGCCTGTATCCAGCCAAGCTACACCTCTGCTAAGTACTCCGACCTTCAGCTTCCCATGATTAAGGTAATGCCGGTTTACGTCTGTAATCTCATATTCCCCGCGGGCACCTGGCTTTATGTTAGCCGCAACATCCAGCACTGAATTATCATAGAAATAAAGACCGGGAACTGCAAAGTGCGATTTGGGATGTACTGGTTTCTCTTCGATTGAAATAGCTTTCAAATCACTATTGAATTCAACAACACCGTACCGTTCAGGGTCATTCACATGGTAAGCAAATACAACCCCTCCGTCAGGATCATTATTTTCCTGCATAAGCCGCGGAAGGCCACGGCCATAAAAAATATTATCTCCAAGGATAAGTGCAACTTTATCTTTCCCTACAAAATTCTTTCCGATAACAAATGCCTGTGCAAGACCATTTGGGACTAACTGTTCAAGGTATGAGAATGAACAGCCAAGCTGGGATCCGTCACCAAGTAGTTTTTCGAAGTTAGGGAGATCAAAGGGCGTGGAAATGATTAGGATCTCACGGATATCAGCAGTCATTAATACCGATAATGGATAGTAAATCATCGGTTTATCATAGATCGGCATCAATTGCTTACTTACCGCTAAAGTCAAAGGGTGTAATCGGGTTCCTGCCCCCCCGGCGAGAATGATTCCTTTCATCTTGTCACAATTTTTATACTATAATCCATCGTCACCTGGCTATTATCAACCATTGTTATTTTATTCCTTCCTCACCTTCTTTCTGGTCTAGTTGTAACGCTTCCAATTGAATATCATCTTCTTCATAAAGATCGAGGATAGGCTTTTTAAACGATTTTGTTGTACTCCATTGGTCAAGCGTTAAGAGGAGGGAAGGAAGTATAAACATATTCAGAAGTCCTGCAACTAAAAGAGTGAAGGAAATGAGAAATCCAAGCGCCTGTGTTCCTCCAAAGGAAGAGAGTACAAAGATTCCGAAGCCAAAGAAAAGAACTGTGGAGGAATAGATCATGCTATATCCTGTCTCTTTCAATGCGGAAATAACTGAAGAAGGAATATCTCCATGCGAATGTTTAAGCTGAAGCCTATAACGCGAAAGGTATTGTATAGAATTATCAACAGAAATACCAAGCGCAATACTGAAAATCAGAATGGTAGAAGGTTTTATTGGTATGCCGGCAAACCCCATCAGAGCACCTGTCATCAGCTGCGGGATAAGGTTTGGTACCAGTGAGATAAGTATCATTCTCCAGGAGGTGAATAAGAATGCCAGTAACATAGCGATCACAATCACAGCAAGTAAGATACTTTCCCAGAGATTTCGGATAAGGAAATTGGTTCCTTTTAAAAAGACAACACTTGTACCAGTAATTTTTACTTTATATTTTGCCGGATTAAAGATCGAATCTACTTTTGGCTTAAGGGTCGTCTGTATACGTTCAATATCTTTTGTACCGATATTCGCCATTTGGACGGAGATACGCGTGATCTGATAGTTGGAATCAATAAAATTTTTAAGCAGATTTTTCTTCTTTGATTTCAGGTCGGGAATATAACTGCCCATAAAGGTCAATTCACTTGAACTTGGGAGGCTATAATATCCTGGATCACCGTTGTAAAAGGCCTGTCGTGCTGTTTTAATGACCTCAACTACGGATAATGGTTTTGATAGTTCAGGGAACGTGGCCAAAGTATCTTGCAAACGGTCTATACGCTTAAGCGTCGCAAGCGTAAGGACTCCCTTTCTCTTTTTTGTATCCACTGTTATCTCTAGTGGCATGATCCCGTGAAAATTCTTTTCAAAGAATTGCAGGTCAACATACAGAGCATCACGTTTCGGGATATCATCAACTATTCTACCACTGGTATGCAGTCGAACTATACCAATTATTCCAATGATCATGAAAATACCTGTCAACAGGTAGATCGTGTTCCTGCGTGTCTTGACAAAGATCACAGCTTTGTCAATGATAACCTTTGCAATGCTTGTTTCCTGGTGTCGGATATCCCTTGTTTGTGGGGGCTTTAGATAACTGAAAAATATAGGTACTAATGTGAGAGAAAGGACGTAGACGACCATGATATTCAATGAAGCTATTGTCCCGAATTCGACGAGAAGCTTGTTGTTGGTGATGATAAATGCAGCGAAACCTGTTGCAGTAGCAGCATTTGTGAGCAAATTGGCTTTACCGATCCTCTCAATGACCCGGGAAAGTGATTTCGCTTTATTCTTATGGATCCTGAATTCGTAATGATATTTATTGAGAAGAAA
>JBEKQA010000097.1:0-12262 GCA_049520195.1 Bacteroidales bacterium | reverse complement strand
TTCGACTGGTACTGGGGAGTTTATGAAAACAACGGTGGAAATCCTGTTCCATATCACCGTTTTGAGCACCTGGAAGTTACGGAAACTACACCAAGCGGATGGCTACACTGTCTTGCGATATTCTATGATGATAGTGGAACCGAAACCTGGAGATTCGAATTCGACACACCCTGGTCGCCGGTTGATATGCCAACTATACCGGGATGGAGTTAGTCATCTCGCGGCTGAAGAGATGATTTATAATGGAGTCGAGATTCTGTTGATTAATTTCACTGAAACCAGATCCAGTGTGGATGTAAGGCGGATTGCAGAAGAATCAATTAAAATTACTGCAACCCAACCGCAACAATCACAACTTGGCTTGGTTGATCTGACCGGATGCCCTATCACGAGTGATACAATCGCAGTAATAAAGAAAATGGCTGCACATAACCGTCCATATATAAAGTTTGTTGCCATTGTGGGTTTACCTTTTCCAAGATCCATGATGTTGACTTTAATGCTGAAGTTGACCGGAAGAAAGAACCACCGGGTATTCAGGAAAAGATTGAATGCGATGGAATGGCTGACAGGAAAAGCATAGTTAATATTAATTTTAGAAATTATTACCTATGAAACAGACAGAGACTGATGAAATTTATAGGAATGTTCCTTTGGAAGAGATCCCATGGAATATTGAAACTCCTCCTGACGCTATTGTGCAACTGGTTAAAACAGGAAAAGTTAAAACATGCAGGGCGTTGGACATCGGTTGCGGTGCCGGGAATTATGCCATCTATCTTGCCGGAAAAGGATTTGACATGACCGGAATTGATATTTCACCAAAAGCGATCGAACTTGCCAGGAAAAATGCAGCAGAGAAGAAAGCCGAATGCAATTTCATTGTTGCAGATTTACTTGGCGATTTGTTGGATATTGTGAATAAACCCTTTGATTTTGCTTATGATTGGGAAGTCATGCATCATGTTTATCCCGGGGACAGGAAAAAATTTGCCGGGAACGTTTATAAAATCCTGAATTCAGGAGCCAAATACCTCTCTGTTTGCTTCAGCGATAGAGACACTACTTTTGGAGGATCAGGAAAATACAGAAATACAAGACTGGGAACCATCCTTTATTTTTCATCTGAAAAAGAGATGGAAGCTCTGTTCAGGCCCTATTTTCAGATCCTGGATTTAAAAACAATAGAGATCAGTGGGAAATCTGTCACACATCTTGTTAATTATTGTTTCATGGAAAAGAAATGAGATATCAGATAGAATCTATAAGAACCCATATCATTAAAAGACATATATATGCAAGACTATCCCGGATTTTCAGAAACCATTATGAGGTGTTTGAAATTAAAAACTTCACCTATCGCTATTTCCTTCGGCAGTGAGCCACCCGAAGGAGTTCAACAAATTGATACCGAGGTAAGACTATGCCAAATGCTTGACAAGGTAAGGTTTGATAATGAGTCCTTCTATACGACCTCTGAAGACCATAAATGTGACGGAGGGTCAAGTAGTTGTGGAATGAAGCCTATGAACGAAAGAATAAAAAATGGCGAATTTCTATGTAAAATGGGTCTTTTTGGCACTACACGGGCAGCAAGGAGATTTATTAACGCAAACCCAAGAATAGAAAATGGTACCGTCAAAGTCGTTTCTTTTTCACCGTTGGAAAAGGTTCCCTTTGAACCTGATGTTGTAGTCTTGGTCTGCAATGCAAAGCAGGGAATGCTGATTACCGAAGCATACGCATATGAATCGGGTAAGAGAACAACGGGTATGACAGGTCCTCCTATTTGTTCTTCAATCGTAGCTGCTCCATTTCTGACGGGAGATGTCATTTATAGCCTCGGAGATCACGGTGCAAGGAATTATATGAACATTAGAGACGACGAAGTATTTGTCGGGATCCCTGCAGAATTGCTGACGATGATTACTGAAAATCTTGAGAAGATAGAATCTATCAGCTGATGGGATTTCAAGGTGTTAACGATTCCTATCCAGATTAATTGAGTTTTGCACTAGCATTATATCATTAAGGCCGGAGCATTCTAATAAATACCCCTCCCACTACAGAACGGGCCTGGAATCCGACCTGTTTTCCTGTTTTGGTGTCGTACCAGTCAGTCATCGGGACCCTGTCTGGAGTTTCATTCAGGAACTTGTGGACAGGGGCAATGATATCATTGAAACTGGTTTCATCGGGAGCCAATGTCGCGGTCCAGAATATCCAATCCAGCTTTGTATATGTTGCCCGGTTATCTAGAGGCAGACCGTACTTGTTTTGATTGCTAAGGTAATATTTGACTTCTTTCGCAGTTATATCCGGGTCGAATAGATTCAATCCAAGAATCCGATCCCACACGAGGTTGTATTTCTGACTCCAGGTTCCCGGTTTGTCAAATGCCAGGCTGTAATGATCCCCATCGGCAGCCATATCTTTCCATTTTCCTGCAAAATCAGAAGCGATTTTGAAATAGGAACGGGCCTCATCCTGTTTTCCTGCCATTTCGCATAACTTTGAATAACAACCCAGTGCAGTGATTGCTTTGACAGAGAGATTAACATTATGAGCTAAATGTCCTGCAAAATCATCGGTACACAACTGATTTTCCGGATCCAGCCCTTTTTCTTTGAGATATGTAGCCCAGGATGACACAACAGACCAGTATTTTAAGGCAAACCCTGCATTTCCATCCTTACGGGCAAGGGCATAGAGCATGATCAGCATGTTGCCAGACTCTTCAACAGGCATCTGGTCTTCTTCCGTCAGCTCTCCTCCACCATAAACCTGCCCGTTGGCAAGTGGATAGGTGCCAAGGTCATGAGGAGCAAAGGGGAATTTCCATCGTTTAGAAGAAGAATAGATCATGAGGGGTTCGAGCTCCGCCTTAAGTAGAGCAGGGTTGCAATATAAAAGTACAGGACAGGCCGGGTAGATAACATCCACAGTAGAGATACACCCATTGCTGAAATTCTCTTTCGGGAAGAACATAGGAGTGCCATCCATATCTCCTGAAAGCCCGCAAGCCGATAATGATTGCCTATATGCAGGAATAGCAATATCACAATATGTCTGACCTCCTACTTTCATCAGATCCTTCATCATCCAGTCATCAAACACTGCACAACGTTCAGTAACTTCCATATATTTCTTAATGGCATCCTTTAACATCTGCCCGGTTTGAATGCCTTGTACCTTCCAATAGGGCAGAAGCTTGCGGTTAAGGAATTCAGTCCGGAACAGATCGTCATATGCCAGGACTATATAACGTTCTTCGGGTGAGGAAAGAGTTGGTATTGTAAATTCTGTAGCCATCACCGGCCAGTTGTCGCTGGCTGCCCTTGGCATTCTCAGGTCGTCGTCAGGGAAAGTAGGCGTATCCTTCAGGAAGGAGTTCCTAGCTTCTGAAGCAGAGCAAATCACATTATCTGCTTTCTGCTCCTGCGGCGAAACTACATATAGATATCCCCAATCAATCCGTAAGTCATCCCCTTTCTTTTTGAGTATGTCCTGTGTCGATGTGCCCATTTGCATGACATCGAGTCCTACCATCTTTGGCCTTGCCCAGATGACCTCCTGATCAGTCCTGTTTACTACCAGCTCCGCTGAAGCATCAAAATAAATGTCAACATTATGAATCTTACCATCAAGAGGCTCGGCATTCCATGTAATATATGTGAGTGCTTCAGAAAGCAAAACCAGATCATCAGCCAGCAGGGGATTGGTAAAAGTGAGGTGAATCTTTACTCCTGACTGTTCAAAGGTATAAATTGTACGGGTCGGGAAAACCTCTTTATTCTTCATCTCCATTATTGGGACCTCTGAATGGGTATTGCCCAACAAACGGTAATTCTTCCCGTCAATCTTAACGAAGCAAGTTATTGCCTGATTGATGCCTGTCCAGTGCCTGGGCCAGTCAGTCCCGGGATGGTCACTGAAACTCCAGATGCTGAAGTAAGGATTGGACGAAATCAATGGCGTTGCTGGGAGACGGAAATCATTGTTTTGAGACTTAAGACCTAGAGATGCCAGGCAGATAAAGGAGAGGAGGATCTGGATTCTTCGGGTTTTCATTGTAGTTGATTTGTAAGTTCAACAAGCTAAGATAGTTTAAAAATGAATATCGAATATTGATCAACGAATATTGAATTCAGAATTGATTTTAAGTAACAGTTATCGTAAGGTAGATGGCGGTAATTGATTATCTCGGTTTTCTGTTTTTCGTTGCAGTCTGCATACTTTTCACAAATATTGAAATCAATTCATTGCATTCCTGAATACAATCTTCCATAATCAAATTCTCTTTTGTCATTTTACTCTGTTTAATTATTTTTAAGCTTATAAATGTTTCTCTTAATGTTTTCAAGGATATTTTCATTTTATGAATAAAATCATTCATTGATTCAGCACTTTTGGCTTCGCCCTAATTTAAGGCAGGTGAAAGCCCTGATCGAATAATTTGTGCGGCCAGATATTTTCCACCCATGCTTCTTGGAATAAATTTAATCAGATCAGTAATCTTAACTGCAAAAGTGATCAGTCTATCTTCAAGGTCATATGTTTTTTCTTTTTCCATTTTGTGGATGTTTGAATTTATTATCAATTAATCCGGGAAATTCAAGAAAGTAATCTCTTTTGCTCAAATTTTTTACGATGAATCAATATTTAACGTTATAACTACATTCAAACTTCAAAGTTCGTTGATCAATATTCGATATTCAAAAGACCTAAGAAGCTTTAACTTTGTATTATGAAAGCATGGATCATAGAAAGGGTCTCAGACCTTTTAACAGAAAATAATCCGCTGAAGCTGGTTGGGCTTCCAAAACCTGAGCCAAAGGCAGGAGAATTATTGATAAAAATCAATGTCTGTGGCGTCTGTCATACTGAGATCGACGAAATCGAGGGACGTACACCTCCTCCTGTTTACCCGGTTGTGCCGGGACACCAGGCGGTTGGGATTGTGGAGCAAGCCAGCGGAACCAGTGGTAACATCATAGAGGGTGACCGGGTTGGCGTCGCCTGGATCTATTCAGCTTGCGGAACCTGTGACTACTGCCTCTCAGGAAATGAAAACCTTTGTCAAAATTTCCGGGCAACAGGAAGGGATGTCAATGGTGGGTATGCCGAATACATGGTTGTTCCTGAGAAATTTACCTACACAATTTCCGGGTTCTTTACCGATGCTGAAGCAGCTCCGCTCTTGTGTGCAGGCGCCATTGGTTACCGCTCGGTCGAACTTGCAGGAATGAGTGATGGAAAGAGGGTCGGACTTACCGGATTTGGCGCCTCAGCCCATCTGGTGCTGAAAATGCTAAAATTCCAGTATCCACATATGGAGGTTTATGTTTTTGCCCGAAGTCGAAAAGAAAGGGAATTTGCGATCGAGCTTGGAGCTCAATGGGCAGGCGACACTCAGGACAAACCGCCTTATCTCCTCGATTGCATCATAGACACCACACCCGTTTGGGAACCCATCGTCTGCGCACTAGAGTGTCTGAAGCCTGGAGGACGGCTGGTCATCAATGCCATCCGGAAAGAATCCATTGACAAAGAGTACCTCCTCAAAATCGATTATTCCCGCCACCTTTGGATGGAAAAAGAGATCAAAAGCGTGGCCAATGTCACCAGTCATGATGTGAGATCATTTATCCAGATAGCTGCCAATATGCAATTTAAGCCGGAAGTTGAGATCTACCCTTTTGAAAATGCCAACCAGGCCATCATGGACATCAAGCATAGAAAAATTAAAGGAGCCAAAGTGCTGATCCTTTAATATTCAAGTCAAACCATTTACAAATTCTTTGTCACTTTTAAGCCTTCAACTTTGTCGCTTCTTCACATTCGCTTCACATTCGGTTGACATTCGCTTTAGGTTCGGTTAACATTTGTCTCCAGTTTTCCACTTTTCATGGAGGGGTCAGGGAGTAGTTTGGGGAGGGTCGTGGATATACCCTGAGCGAACCCAGAGCGAAGGAAGACTATAAAAAGTCTATAGAAATGGTGGAAGATTGATGTGATAATTATTGATTATCAAGGATTTAAAAATTGCACTTTTGTCAATTTTATCACATTTTTGATATAATAATCTAATATTCAGCTTATTATTAAATAGCTTTGATAAGAAAGATGATGTTATTTTCGATAAGACGTGTATCCTTTAGCAAGACTCACAGGTGCTTAAGAATATTTTTTAAAAGCGTCTTATTCGGTCTGTTGGGCTAGATAATTCTGGATCCCCATTTGATCGATCTGATCTAACTGGGCTTCCAGCCAATCGATATGATTCTCTTCATCTTTCAGGTTCGAATCAATCAGCTCCCGTGTTCCATTGTCACCATGTTCAAGACAAAGCTGAATTCCTTCATTATAACCTTTGATGGCTCCTGATTCTGCTTTCCAATCATTCTTTAATTGTTGCTCAACATTTGGTCCGATATTAATTTTATTGAGCCTGCTGACGATGGGGAGTCCTTCAAGAAATAAAATCCGGGCAATCAGCTTTTCTGCATGCTTCATCTCTTCAATGGCACGCTTTTCTATTTTATCGTGCAATTTACCAAAGCCCCAGTTATCGCACATTTCTGAATGAACAATGTATTGATTAATGGCAGTCAATTCGTCTGCCAGGAATTCATTCAGTATTTTGATGATCTTTTCGTTTCCTTTCATTGTATATCTTTTTAAATGATTTGTCTGATATAAATATAAAGATTCTCTGTAAAAGAATAAACTGTAATCAATTTTAAAGCTTCATTAAATAAAATCTATCATCGTATAGTGAAATCATAAAACTGCAGCTTAACGATCATGTTTTTTGAAGGAACCAGGATTTTTGCGGAGGACATGTAATTTAATCCTGGCAACAAATTATAAAAGGCAGAAAATTCGGCACTCGTGCCTTTGTATATTGTTGATATCGTTGCTTTTGTGATGGAATAGGTTTTGGTATCAATCCACCAGTTCAGCCTGTCGCCTTTTGTCAGAATATTTGCCCCTGAAACCATTAATATTCCGTTTGCATCAGGTATACCAATGTTAGCTTTAGAAAAGAAAGCATGTCTTGTACTGTCATTATCGAGGGCATACTTTTCAAGAAAAACGCTTAATTCTTTCATGAAGGTAACGATTTTCGTCTTTTGATCTTCTGCCACCTGGTGAACAATAAATCCTGAAGGGAGAGGGGCCTCCTGATTACTCAGAACTTTTTTAACCTGCCTGCCGTCGGGTCCATAAGAAATTTCTTCGGTCAGAACCTGCATAATCTTCTCATCTCTGGTGGCTTCTGTCTTTGATTTCCAGGAATATTCCTTTCTGGTCGCTTCGCTGGTTTTCCAGACCTTTGAGAACTTATCATCAATCTCTTTGGAATTAAGCAAATGCTTTTGCCCGGGAACAATCAATCCCCACAGAAGCAAGGAAAACAATCCAAGAACATAAAATGAATTTATTCTGTTCATTTTGAAAAGTCAGCTGGTTTTCTCTGGCAATAAAGTTATTCAATTTATTTGAATAAATCTATCTGAATGCCTCCTTTAAACATTCAAGTGCCATGTTTAATGTCGCTTTAGTGCATCCGATGTTCATTCTCATGAATCCTGATCCTCCGGGGCCAAACATCTCTCCGCGGTTCAATCCAAGCCTGGCTTTTTCGAGGAAGAACTTGTTCAGCGTTACATCATCCATGCCTAACTCCGTACAGTCCAGCCACACAAGGAAAGTAGCCTCCGGTCTCAGCATCTTGATCCGGGGTATGTATTTATGAAGATAATCTTCAAGTATATCAAGATTTTCAGAAAGATAGATCATTAGTTCGTCCACCCACTCGTCACCATATGTGTATGCCGCCTGCGATGCAATGTTCCCTGCAATATTTCCCATGCCTATGTGGAGATGGTCAAGGGTGGCAATGAATTTGTTCCTGAGTTCCGCATTTGTAATGATCACTGAGGCTGTTGATAATCCTGACAGGTTGAAAGTTTTGCTGGGAGCTATTGCTGTGATGCAGTGATCAGCAATCTCATCAGACAGGCTGGCCAGCGGGAAATGCTTATTCGGCTTAAATACAAGGTCGCAATGGATTTCATCCGAAAGTATAAGAATATCGTTGTGAAGACAAATTTCAGCCAGTCTCCTGAGTTCTTCTTCCGTCCAAACACTCCCGCCCGGGTTGTGAGGACTGGAAATGATGATCATCCGGGCCCCTTCCTTTGCAACTTTTTCAAGGTTTTCGAAATCCATGTTCAACCTTCCATTTTTTAATATCAGAGGGTTGTAGACTAACTTACGTCCGTGGTCCTTTACAGCATTGAAGAACGGGAAATAAACCGGAGGTTGTGTAATGACGCGATCCCCGAATTGAGTATATGAGAGCACAGCCATATTTACAGCTGGCACAACCCCCGGGCTGAATACAATTGCTTCTTTAGAAACCTCCCATTGATGTCTTCTTTTCAGCCATCCTATAATGGATTCGTAGTAATTCTTAGACCTAATCGAGTAGGCATAAATCTCGTGATCAATCCTTTTCTTAAGGGAATTAACAACGAAATCGGGAGTCCGGAAATCCATATCAGCCACCCACATCGGGATAACATCCCTGGTAGCGCCAAGAAACTCCTTCGCAGCATCATATTTTATACTGTCAGTTCCTTTACGGTCAATAAATTCGTCGAAGTTATATTTAGAAGCCATAGTACAAATTTAAAGTCTGCTAGTATCAAATATTCAGGAATTCAAATGCCGGATGAATAAAATGCAAAATTAAAAACTCCCGGGGGATCCCGGGCATTTTTAAATCCCAATGCTTCTTATAATTCTGAAATAGATCGTAATTCAGTTTTCTCAATTTTATTTCTAATTTTTTGTGATTTCAGGTTCATTTATATGTATCTTTATTGAATGCAGATACTAAAATAATCTTTTAGTAGTTTTCATTGCAGAAGGATTCAGGGTTGATTGATTAAACTAGCATAAAATGAAGAAAGACGTATTGGAAAACAGAATGAACGTATCAAACCACCAGTTAAAAGTTCCACATGCAAAGCTATTAACAGGTTCCATTCAAAATAAATATCCAGTTGTCCTCGATGGGGGGAAAACAATTATTTTCATCTCAGATAAAAGCAAAGAAGCAGAAATTATCAAGAGATACGAGCTGCGAAAGAAAAAATAAATCGCTTCTAATCCCGGTTTTTATCAGCAAAATAATTTTTAATTTCAGAATAATCATATCAAAGAAACTGCTGAAATGATAAAGGTTTGAATGATCTTCAGGGGGTTTTACTTTTTATATGAGATGTCAAATGATTGAAAAGTTGTCAATCTTTACACATCTTCTGCTGAGGGTTTAATAAATTATTAATTTTGGCGCACCAAAAAATCAAACACCATCCTGTATGAAAAAAAGTGCTTCCTGGCGAATGATCACATTAATGGCGATCATGTTCTTATTCATTTATTCTTGCAATAACAACAGTAACACAATGAATTCTGAAAAAAAGATACCAGCCTTTGATATCGCGGGTATGGACAAATCTGTTAAACCTTATGATGACTTTGATCAGTTTGCCAACGGAAACTGGAAAAAGAATAATCCCATACCTTCGACTGAAGGCGCCTGGGGAGCTTTTAATATCCTTGATAAAGAAACTCGCGAGGTTAAGATCAAAGGAATTGTCAAAGATCTGCTGAACCAGAAAGATCTGAAGAAGGGAAGCGAAGCACAGCTCATTACAGACTATTACCGCTCATATATGGATACTGTCACGATCGAAAAACGCGGCCTTTATCCGATTCTGCCGATAATCGACAAAATCAACGCAACGAAGAATTTGCAGGATCTTATTGCACTGACAGGGGACCTGGCAAAGTATGATGTTGGCGGGCCATTCATGGTCTATGTCAATGCCGATGACAGGAACAGTAAGATGAATGCTATTTTCATGGGTCAGGGAGGGCTGTCACTCGGTGATCGTAATTATTATGATAACCAGGACTCAGCCATGATAAAGATCAGGGAAGAATTTGTAAAGCATGTGGATAAAATGTTTGAAATGGCCGGATGGAATGATGTTGATCCTGGTAAAACCTTGCTGGCTTTTGAAACCAAATTAGCGCTCATGCAATTGAAGAATTTTGAATTGCGCGATCCAGTTAAGATTTATAACAAAATATCCTTTACTGAACTCCAGAAACTGGCACCCGCAATCAACTGGGCGGACTATTATAAAGCATATGGACTAAAAGCCGATACGCTTGTGGTTTGGAATAAGGATTATCTGAAAAACCTTAATAAGTTGGTTAAAGAGACTCCGTTTGAAACCCTTAAGACCTATTACAGGTGGAATGTCCTTAGGGGTTTTGCAGGCGGATTGCCGGAACAGTTCACCAAGGAAGCTTTCCACTTTTATAACACCATCATGTATGGCATAAAAGAACAACGTCCACGGGAGGAACGTGCAATTATGAGTGTTAACGGCAGGCTGGGTATGCCATTGGGTAAGATTTTTGCAGCAAAATACTTTCCGGAATCCTCTAAGAAGAAAGTCACCGAGATGATTGAGAATGTAAGAGCAGTATACAGCGAACGTATTGATAAGCTCGCATGGATGAGTCCGGAAACAAAAGAAAAAGCAAAGAAGAAACTGTCACAATTTACCTGGAAGATCGGGTATCCCGATAAATGGAAAGATTATTCGACCATTGACATCCAGAGTGATAAGCTGATTGAAAATATGATGAATGTTGATCTTTGGGAACATAATGACATGATCGCAAAAGCAGGAAAGCCGGTTGACAAATCGGAATGGGGCATGACACCGCAAACGATCAATGCCTATAACAATCCTACCAATAATGAGATCGTTTTCCCGGCAGCAATTCTTCAGCCACCGTTCTTTAATCCAGATGCCGATGATGCTATCAATTATGGCGGGATCATCAGTGTGATTGGTCATGAGATGACACATGGCTTTGATGACAACGGCGCACAATATGATGGTGAGGGGAACCTGAAAAACTGGTGGGCACCTGAAGATCTGAAGAACTTTACAGCGCTTGGCGAGAAACTGCAGAAGTATTTCGATTCATTTGAAGTTACCCCAGGATTTAAAATCAACGGAAAGCTTACACTTGGTGAAAACATCGCCGATCTGGGTGGTATTACCCTTGGATACTATGCACTTGTAAAATCGATGGAAGGGAAGAAAGCTCCGGAACCTATTGACGGGTTTACCTGGCAGCAGCGCTTTTTCCTGGGATGGGCACAGGTATGGCATGAAAATATGAGAAAAGAAAGCCTGATCAGCCAGGTACAAACAAACGAACACTCACCGGCCCGGTGGCGTATCAATGCCACGCTGGGTCAGTTGAAGGAGTTCTCTGATGCATTCGGCAAAGGCAAGATGTCGGTGCCTGATGCCGACCGGGTTGTAATATGGTAGGTATTTGGTTTATTGAAAATAAATTGTAATTTTGCCCACCCAAATTTCTTCCTCAGTAGCTCAGTTGGTTAGAGCATCTGACTGTTAATCAGAGGGTCACTGGTTCAAGTCCAGTCTGGGGAGCAAAAAAACCGCAAACACACGGTTTTTTATCTGAACAATTGAATATCGATCAACGATTTCTGAATTCCGATCGTGTAAAACCAGCAGAGGGCATGGCTTTTCTGCCTATGGCTTAAGAGCTAATCCCTGATCCTTATTTATAATTGGTCCTGTAGATGAATCCCGCCAGGTCCTGTCCGGCCCTTGTGTAGCTTCCCTCGATCCTCGATCCTGTATCAACATCTGTCCATCCGCCCTGGTATTCAGAATTCTCTCTTTTCATTTCAATCGTTGCAAGCACTTTGGCCGGATTTTCGGTCTCAACAAGGTCAACAGAAACACTGATATAGGTATCTTTATGCCCTGCGGGTCCGAATCCGTAACCGACAACGCTGCTTGTTCCTATTTCCAGGAAGGTTGTATGCACAAGTAATGTATATTTGGCAGTCACTGCATTTTCCCTGGCATTAAAATTAAAACGCGCAAGTACCATGTTCATCCCTCTTTCAAATCCAGGCTGATATTTATCGGTCTTGTCATTTTTCCATTTTTCCGCCCAATCATCACCGCTGCCAGCTTTATGCCTGTTCATTTCAGTTTTTTTATTTTAGTTCAACTTATTTAGAATTGATTTAAATTTGTAAAAAAGTTTAAACTATTAAACACATTATATATGAGAAAAATTAACTATGTTATTTTGACCGGGGTTTTCCTGTTAA
>JBEKQA010000096.1:0-12270 GCA_049520195.1 Bacteroidales bacterium | reverse complement strand
TCCCTTATCACATTCATAATGAGTTCCTTCTGTTTCTTGAGTTCCGGGAAAACATCACCCATCTGGGCAACAAGCACAGGAATTAATTCATATATAAATGCTTCTTTCAGGTCAAGGAACGTATATCCAAACCGTACAGCCCTGCGGAGTATTCTCCTGATCACATACCCGGCTTTGACATTGGAAGGCAGCTGGCCATCAGCAATGGCAAAGGCAATAGCGCGGAGATGGTCTGCAATGACCCGCATGGCGACATCAGCTTTGGGGTTGGTTCCGTATGGGATTCCGGATTTCTGTGCAATTGCTTCTAAAAGAGGCTGAAATACATCGGTATCATAGTTGGATTTCTTATGTTGCATCACCATGCAGAGACGTTCAAATCCCATTCCAGTATCGACATGTTTTGCAGGCAAAAGAACCAACTGGCCACTTGCCAGGCGGTTGAATTCAATAAAGACAAGGTTCCACACCTCGATAACCAATGGATTCCCTTTATTTACAAGCTCTTCACCGGGTATTTTCACCCTTTCATTGTCATCCCTCAGGTCGATATGGATCTCTGAGCAGGGTCCACAAGGGCCGGTATCACCCATCTCCCAGAAATTATCTTTCCTCGTGCCCAGTAGGATATGGTCTTCAGGAATCCATAATTTCCAGTAATTATAAGCATCGTTATCTTTCCCAAGTCCATCAGATGCATCTCCTTCAAAAACTGTCACATACAGTCTATCCTTATCAATTTTAAAGACGCCGGTCAATAATTCCCAGCCCCATTCGATTGCTTCCTTTTTAAAATAATCGCCAAAAGACCAGTTCCCGAGCATTTCAAACATTGTATGATGATAAGTGTCGTGTCCGACTTCCTCCAGATCATTATGTTTGCCGGAAACGCGCAAACATTTCTGGGTGTCTGCAATACGGGGTGATGTTGATTCGTTATTACCCAGGAATATATCTTTGAACTGGTTCATCCCGGCATTGGTAAACATGAGGGAAGGATCATTTTTAATTACCATAGGGGCAGAAGGCACGATAGTATGTCCCTTCGATTTAAAAAAATCTAAAAAAGTCTGACGTACACTTTGGGAATTCATCTAACAACAGTATCTGGTTGAGGCTTAACAATCTTTAACATATTCATAAAATGAAACACCTGCAAAGTTAATTTATTTAGTTAATTTTGCGTTTCACTCGGAAATCTATCTCCGAATTTAATATATTTGTCTTTAAATGAGCAAGGTAAAGTACAAATTCAATAAAAAATCTCTGACTTTCGACCGTGTCACGACTTCATTCAGGAAGCGGTTGCTCTATTTTTTTACTCATTTGTCGACCGGAGTTGTTTTTGCAGCTGTTGTTTTAATATTTGCTTTTAATTTTCTTGATTCTCCTAAGGAGAAGGCGCAAAAGCGTGAAATTGAGCAGATGAAACTGCAATATCGAATCCTTAATGACCAGCTTGACAGGACGACTAAAATAATAGCCGACCTCCAGGATCGTGATGACAATATTTACCGTGTGATCTTTGAAGCAGAACCGATACCGGCCTCTATCCGTGAAGCAGGTATAGGTGGTGTCGACCGGTATGAGAAGGTCAAGGGCTATAAGAATTCAGACCTGATTGTTGAGACAGAAAAAAAGATGGATAAGATCTTAGGAGAGCTTTATGTTCAGTCAAAATCTTACGACCAGGTTTTTGAAATGGCGAAAAATAAGGAGCGAATGCTGGTAAGCATCCCTGCTATCCAGCCAATCAGCAACCGGGATCTTCGCAGAATAGGTTCTTATTTCGGGACGAGGGTAGACCCTTTTTACAAAGTCAAGAAATTTCATGAAGGCATGGATTTTTCAGCTCCGATCGGGACTGAAGTTTATGCGACAGGGAACGGAACTATTGAGATGGCAGGACATGATGATGGCGGAGGTTACGGCAATGAAATCGTTATAGATCACGGATATAATTACAAAACTGTTTATGCACATCTTTCAAGGATCTTTGTAAACCCGGGACAGAAGGTCCTTCGTGGTCAGGTCATTGGTTATGTGGGTAATACCGGAAAATCTACTTCCCCTCATCTGCATTATGAGGTCAGGAAGAATGGTGTAGCCATTAATCCTATTTATTTCTTTTACAATGACCTGTCTGCTTCTCAGTATCAAATGATGCTTGACTTGTCCACACGACCCTCACAGACAATGGATTAACAGGTTTGTGAAAGGCATGAAATCCACAGGAAAGATAGAAAAGTTATATTATACCATAGGCGAAGTTGCCGAACTATTTGAAGTCAATGCTTCTCTGATAAGATTTTGGGAGAATGAGTTTGATTCTCTCAAGCCGCAGAAGAACAAAAAGGGAAACAGGTTATTTACCAAAGATGATATAAATACATTACGGATCATTTATCACCTGGTCAAAGAAAAGGGATACACTCTTCAGGGAGCGCGGGAGAAAATGAAGCTGAACAGGGAAGATGTTGAAAAGCAAGTTGAGATCATTGATTCTCTGCAGAAGATCAGGAATTTTCTCGTTCAATTGAAAAATGATCTTTCATGAGGAAGGATGTAGGGAAAGAGAATGAGGAATCCTTTTTTGATAAAGTGTACAAGATTGTCCTCAGGATCCCTCCCGGCAGGGTGACTTCTTATGGCGCAATTGCAAATTATCTGGGTACAAAAGGCGCTGCACGACTGGTAGGGTGGGCGATGAATAGCTCCCACACACAGACTTCCGCCATCCCGGCTCACAGAGTAGTGAACAGGGTCGGATTATTAACAGGCAAGCATCATTTTGGAGGCCAGAAAGTTATGCAGCAACTTTTAGAGAGTGAAGGAATTGAAGTTGAGGATGATAAAGTTGTCAGATTTGAAGCTTTATTCTGGGATCCTAAAAAGGGATTAAAATAAAGATAAGGAACGATCGTTTCGATTGTCCAGATTGAAAGATACAGAGTATGACAAAAGAACAAGTATTGAAAGCGCTAAGCCAGGTACAAGATCCTGATCTGAAGAAGGACCTGGTGACGCTGAAGATGATACAGGATTTGCAGATTGATGGTGATAAGGTGAAATTTTCACTGGTCCTTACCACACCGGCCTGTCCTTTGAAAGATTTTTTGAAGAAGCAATGCAAAGATGCCATTTTAAAATATGCTGATCCGAATGCTGCTGTAGAAATTGAAGTTTCTTCCCAGGTCACTACAGTACGTAAGCAATCGGAAGAGATGCTTAAGGATGTGAAGAATATCATTGCTATCGGCTCGGGTAAAGGCGGAGTGGGTAAATCAACGGTTGCTGTAAATCTTGCTGTTGCCCTTGCTAAATCGGGAGCAAAGGTTGGAATACTCGATGCAGACATATACGGTCCTTCTATCCCGATGATGTTCGGATTAAAGGATGACCGTCCGCGTGTCATTGAAAAGGATGGAAAGAATTGGATCATTCCCATTCAGAAATACGGATTAAAAGTCCTGTCTATCGGCTTTTTTGTTGATCAATCGAAAGCCTTGATCTGGCGTGGACCCATGATATCCTCTGCATTGAAACAATTACTAACGGAAGCTATCTGGGAAGAACTTGATTACATGGTGATTGATCTCCCACCAGGAACCGGAGATATTCCTTTGACCCTGATCCAGAATTTTCCACTTACAGGTGCAATTATTGTGAGCACTCCACAGGATATGGCAATTGCGGATGTCAGGAAAGCAGCAGATATGTTTAATACAGAGGCAATAAGGATCCCTATATTGGGCCTCGTAGAGAACATGTCTTATTTTATTCCTCCTGATATGCCGGACAAAAAGTACTACATATTTGGTGAAAGCGGGTGTGCTAAACTGGCAGAAGAATTATCCATTCCGTTACTTGGACAGATTCCGATTGTGACTGCCATTTCAGATGCCAGTGACCTGGGTAGTCCTATTGCTACTGTAAGTGATTCTCCTGTAACGCTTGCTTTCGATGAACTGGCAAAAGCAGTAGCGCAACAAGTCGCCATTCACAACGCTGCCAGGGAATCAATCGGAGAGAATTAAAAAGCAAAGTCAAATAGATAATACTGTAAATTAAAACATTAAAAAGGGAAACACAGATGACAACAGCCAACCAGGAACTTGAAATAAAAGTTAAAAATGTCCTTGATCAGATCCGTCCCTATTTGCAAGCTGATGGGGGAGATGTTGAATTTATAGAAATGACCGAGGACAAAGTTGTAAATGTGCGGTTACTTGGAATGTGCGGGAATTGTCCTCACAGTCAAATGACTCTGAAAAGTGGCATTGAAGCAACAATAAAACGTGTACTGCCGGAAGTCAATGCCGTTGAATCCATTATTGTTTAGGTCAGTGGCTTAAGACAGGTATTTCCCTACAATTGGCATCCTGCGGCCAGTTCCAAAGGCCTTGGGAGAAACTCTCAATATGGGAGGTGTTTGGTTACGTTTATATTCACTCGTGTTGACAAGTTTCAACACACGTTTTACCGTTTCTTTATCAAATCCTTCCCTGATCAGTTCAATCGGTCCTTTTCTCAGTTCAATATACTCATAGAGGATTTTATCGAGAATAGAATAATCGGGTAATGAATCAGAATCTTTCTGTCCTGGTCGTAACTCAGCTGAAGGTGGTTTATTAATACTGTTTATAGGGATGATTTCTTTTTCCCGGTTAATATAGGAAGCCAGTTCGTAAACCTGGGTTTTGTAAACATCCCCGAGGACGGAAATACCGCCGCACATGTCACCGTACAATGTCCCGTAGCCTACAGCAGCTTCACTTTTATTTGAGGTGTTCAACAGGATATATCCGAATTTATTAGATAAAGCCATCAATATCACTGCCCTGGCCCGTGCCTGCATATTTTCTTCTGTAAGATTAAAGGGAAGATCCTTGAACCAGGGCTTAAGCAAATCTTCAAACGCGGAGAATGCCTTATCAATTTCAATAATATCGTATCTGACATTCAAGCGGTTGGCCAGGTCAATCGCATCTGTTTTACTATGTTCGGATGAAAACTGCGATGGAAGCAAAATCGCATGAACATTTGCCTTGCCAAGCGCCTCGGCTGCCAGTACCAGTGTTACTGCTGAATCGATTCCTCCGGATAATCCCAGTATAGCGGTTTTCAACCCCATTTTGCCGAAGTAATCCCTGATTCCCATTACCAAGGCATCATGAATTAGTTCAATTTTATCAGGTGATTGAAAGTCCTGTCTGTCCTCGTTGTTCTTTTTATAAATAAAATCGTTAAGATTATAAACCCGAAAGTCTTCTTCAAAATACTTCAACTCATCAAATACATTTCCATCGGGATCAACCACCATCGATGCGCCATCAAACAGTAGTTCTGTTTGCCCGCCGACATGGTTCAGGTAGAAGAAAGGGAGTTTATATTTCCTAGCATTTCTAATCAGGATATCTCTGCGAATTTTCGGTTGATCATAATGGAAAGGGGAAGCCGCGATGTTTATCACTATATCCGGATTGAGCTTAATCAGCTCATCCATTGGATTTAAGACATATAAAGGATCATCAGCAATATTCCACAGGTCTTCGCAAATTGTGACCGCGAATTTGTACTTTTTAAATTCTATAATCTTGTATAGTTGCCGGTTGGGTTCGAAATAGCGATACTCATCAAAGACATCATAATTTGGCAGAAGCGTTTTATAAAATATCGCTTTTATTTCTCCCTCTGCCAGGAAATAGGCCGAATTAAATAATGGTTTCCCCTTTGAAGCAGGATTTACCGAAGGGGAACCGATAATAACTGCGATATCATGACATTCCCTGGCAATAGCCTGAATTCCATCCTGACATTTAGAAATGAAGTCGTTAAATTCAAGGAAATCACGAGGAGGATAACCGCATACAGCCAGTTCAGAAAACACTACAACATCAGCGGGCATTTTTTTTGCCTTGTGTATGAAGGATATGATCTTGGCGATGTTATCCTCAAAATCCCCAATGTGGTAATTTAATTGTGCTAATGCAATGCGCATGAATCAGTTCCTGTTAATTTTAAAAAAGAACCCCGATGTTCAATTCAACGTAATTCAGACTGCTTCGGTTCGACAAGCTTGTGTCCCTGTTGTTCTTTCCCTGCAGTACGTTATTCAGGCTATTGCTGTATGCAATACCCAGTAATAACGAAATAGATTCATCAATCTTATATTCGGCACCTACCCCTACCAGCAGGGCTTCTCTTATAAAACTTACCTGGGTTGTCGACAAATTCGTTTTATCTGATATCGTGCCATGAGTCTGAGTAATGAAGTTATCTTTAGCCTGGGTACGGAGCATGAATCCGGTCCCGAACCCTATTTGTCCAAAGAAGTCAAAGTTTCCATAGCTTTTGGTCTTCATCTTCACCATTAAAGGAATTTCCAGATATCTGAAATTATATTTCCTTTCCATAGAACCTGTATCCGGAGATTGTGCATATGGGAACTTCAGATTACCGCCGAGGAAAGAAAAATTGAAGCCTGTTGAGATCGAATAGTGTTCTGCAAGACGAAATTCACTGATGAATCCAAATGAGAAGCCCAGGGAGGAACCATTTCCCGAATAGTCTTTTTCATTGGGATTCATCCAGGCGAAATTTGGGGATATTTTTAATCCTAACCGCACAGGTTGATCTTGTGAAAAACCTGTAAATGAGTAATAAAACAATAGATTAACAATCAGGCAGCGTAGGGTAAATTTTGTCATAAATCGGGAATTTTGACTATATCTGAAGATAGCTTTTCAACAAAATTACATCATTCGAATCAGCTTACAGAGTTTTTCAAAGGATTTTATCCAAAAGAAATTAACGACTCCTGGAGGATAGTTTAAAAACTGATTTTCTTTGGATAGTTATTGCTCTGAGAGGCATCTGATGTGATTTATCATAATATCCTGTTGATTTTTTCGTTAAAATCAATAAACCCTCTCTTGTGAAAGTTTACCGTTTTGTACTTGCATTCATTTTTATTATTGCTATCAATGGCTGTAACTGGCGCAAGGATCGCCTTCATGTCGATCTGTCAAATGTCAAAGTAGCTGATGTCAGAATTCACCGTTATGATCAGGATCTGTTCAGGATTCCGTTGACAGATCTCCAGGAGGGACTTCAGAAGATTCAAAACATTTATCCTTTTTTCCTTGGAACGGACCTGAGCGATCCTAAAAAGCTGGATGAAATGAGGGCTTACCTGGAAAATCCCAGGACCATAGATTTCCATAAATCCTGTGAAAACCGTTACAAAGATCTTTCAAAAGAAGAAAAAGATCTGACGGATCTCTTCCGTCATTGGAAATTCTATTTTCCTGATGTAAAAATACCCAGAGTATATACTTACATCTCGGGAGGAGATTATAATAATCCTGTTCAACTGACAGATAGTGTAATGATTATAGCTTTGGATACATACCTGGGAAAGGATTTTAAGCCCTACCTGAGCGATGGCCTGTCACTATACCAGGTTGAGCGTATGACAGAGGATCACATTGTTCCTGATTGTGCAAGAGAAATTGCAAATGCCATCTACCAGCCCCCGACAGCACCTTCGACAGTATTAGGCGCCATGGTGGAAGCCGGGAAACATTTATACCTGGTTGATGTTTTAATTCCTGATCTTCCCGGTTTCCTGAAACTTAATTACACCAAGAGTCAATACAGCTGGGCTGAGAAGAATGAAACACATGTCTGGGCCGCTCTCATTGAGAACCGGTTGCTTTATTCTTCTGATGGTCAGTACTTTCAGATGTTACTTGCTGACGGGCCCTATACCATGGAGTTCTCCAAAGATTCGCCTCCTAGACTTGGTGAGTGGATCGGTTTACAGATAATCCGGTCTTACATGCAAAAGAATCCTGAGATCACCCTCGGGATGATGTTGCATGAAACCGATTCTCAAAAAATCCTCACCTTGTCAGGCTATAAACCTGAAAAATAGGCCAATGAACGGTTTTAAGGAACATTGTTTATAAAGTGTCCTTTTTCACATATTACCTTTTCGTTTTTCCCGGATTAACAAAGCAGGTTCTTTATTTTATCAGCATTTATGTTAGTCCGAACATTTGGCAGTGCTCTTTTCGGTATCCATGCGATCATCGTTACAGTAGAAGTTTGTATTGATCAGGGAATCAATTTCTTCATGGTTGGGCTTCCGGATAATGCCGTCAAGGAAAGTCATCAACGGATCGATTCAGCTCTCAGGAATACAGGATATAAAATCCCCGGTAAGAAAATTGTAATTAATATGGCGCCGGCCGATATCCGTAAAGAGGGATCCGCTTATGATCTCACAATTGCGGTAGCGATCCTCGCAGCCGATAATATCGTGAAGATGAATAAACTGGAATCCTTTGTTATTCTTGGAGAGTTGTCGCTGGATGGAAGCCTGCAACCCATGAAAGGGGCCCTGCCAATTGCGATTGAGGCTGCACGAAAAGGGTTCAAAGGAGTTATTCTTCCTAAGCCCAATGCCAAAGAAGCCGCCATTGTTTCGAACCTGGAAATCTATGGCGCTATAAATATCAAAGAGGTAATTGATTTTCTTAATGATACCGGGAAGCTGGAAAGAGTTATTGTCGACACTAAAGCAGAGTTTTATTCCAGGTTAAATGAGTATGAACATGATTTCTCAGATGTGCGTGGACAGGAGAACATTAAAAGGGCATTAGAGATTGCCGC
This sequence comes from Bacteroidales bacterium, assembly GCA_049520195.1. Taxonomy (GTDB): domain Bacteria; phylum Bacteroidota; class Bacteroidia; order Bacteroidales; family FEN-979; genus FEN-979. Next base: position 3,591 of record JBEKQA010000096.1, on the reverse strand, counting down.
AGCTGGCGGGCATAATGTCATTCTTATCGGACCACCGGGATCAGGTAAGACCATGCTGGCCAAGAGGTTACCCTCTATACTTCCGCCGTTGAATTTGAAAGAAGCTCTTGAAACCACCAAGATCCATTCAGTTGCGGGTAAGATGTCGCATAATCATTCACTTGTGTCCATAAGACCTTTCAGGTCCCCACACCATACTATCAGTGATGTGGCAATGGTTGGGGGAGGGAGTATACCTCAGCCCGGGGAAATCTCCATGGCTCACAACGGAGTTTTATTCCTTGATGAACTTCCTGAATTTAAGCGAACTGTGCTTGAGGTATTGCGTCAACCTCTGGAAGACCGTGTAATAACGATATCGAGATCAAAATTTTCGGTTGAGTTTCCTGCAAGCTTCATGCTTGTAGCTGCGATGAATCCTTGTCCATGTGGTTATTACAATCATCCTAAGGTTGAGTGCAAATGTGGAGCAGGAAATGTTCAGAAATACCTTAGTAAAATATCAGGGCCTCTTTTTGACAGGATCGATATTCATGTTGAGGTTGTGCCGGTTCCGTTTCGTGAACTGAGCGATGCCCGGCTATCGGAGAAAAGTGAAGTTGTACGGGCAAGGGTAATTGAAGCACGGCAAATCCAGGCAAAAAGGTTTGAAAATATCCCTGGAGTTTATTGTAACGCACAGATGTCAATAAAGACATTGCGCAAGGTTTGCCAATTGGAAGGAGCTGCAAATTTAATTTTAAAGAATGCCATGGATAAACTTGGGCTTTCTGCCCGTGCTTTTGACCGTATCCTGAAAGTTTCAAGAACAATTGCCGATATTGAAAAGCAACCAAATATAGGGGCGGAACATCTGGCAGAAGCCATACAGTATCGAAGTCTTGACCGGGATAACTGGGGGAGATAAGTGTTTGTCAATCAGAATTAACGAATATAAAGGTCAAGAATGACAAAGAGAGCGAAGACTACGCTTCCCATTCCGTTAAGAGTTGCAAAAGCCATATTTACCCTTGAAAGATCTGAGGGTTTTACAATAAGGTGTTCGTAAATCAGTATACCACTGAATATTACAGCGCCTATCCAGTAAAATATATGAAAATTACCAGTTAAACCTGCGAATATGATTAAAGTAATAGCAAATAAATGGAAAAGAGCTGATACTATTAATGCATTCTGTTTTCCAAAGGATTCCGGGATTGATCGTAATTTCTCGTTTCTGTCAAATTCAACATCTTGCAAGGCATAAATGATATCAAAACCCGCAACCCAAAAAATAACCACAAAAGAATAAATTACCGGAAGTAAAGCGAAATGACCGGTCACAGCCAGATAAGCTCCGATAGGGGCTAATGAAAGGCCGAGCCCGAGAAAAACATGAGACAGAAATGTGAATCGTTTTGTGAAGCTGTATCCAAAGACAACCAGTAAGGCGACAGGTGCAAGAAAAAAACAAACAAGGTTGATAAAATAAGTAACAACGAGGAACAAAGCTGCATTTAATAAAACAAACAACATGGCTGAACCCGGCCTGATAATCTTTTTTGGAATTTCCCGCAATGCAGTTCGTGGGTTTTTCTGGTCAATTTCCCGATCGGCAAATCGGTTAAACCCCATTGCGGCGTTTCGTGCAAAAAATACACAAAGCAGCACAAGGATAAGTAGTTTAAGAAAATCCGGATTATGAGTTTCTTTAACAGCCAAACTAAACCCGATAAGCGCAAATGGAAGTGAAAAAACAGTATGGCTTATTTTGACTAATGAAAAATAATCTGAAACTTTTGAATTTTTATGAAAAATCATCCGCTGCTGTTGAACTACAAAAATACGAATTTTGAATGAGTCTTGTTTTTGGTCATAGTATTTTCCTAAATATTATCGGGAAAAGGTCTAATTTTACCTGATTTTTAAAAAATGTTGAATCAGGGGGTGATAGCTTTACGGTATGTTAGTCATCGGTTAAGGTCAAGATCAAGTTTTGATATACATTCACCTTTCGTTTATCAGATTTATACAAAAATATTGAATGATAGATCATTCCATGATGAATTCTGTACCGTTGAAAGATTACGTTTTCAACTTTTAAGAAACAGGAGTGTCTATGAAATGACCGATCTGGGATCACTCGGTGATAAGAATCAATCAAGGAATAAAGATGTTTCTATAAGAGACGTCATCAAAAACTCTTCTGTCAAACCCGTTTATGGCAGGTTCCTCTTCCGGATGGCAAGGTATTTTAAACCTTCGGTTACCCTTGAATTAGGAACATCTTTAGGAATCAGCACTTCATATCTTTCAATGGGGAATCCCGAAGGGCATATTACAACTGTTGAAGGATGTCCCGCGACCGCAGAAATAGCAGCAAAGAACTTCAAGTATCTGGGTTTGACAAATATTGATCAGATAATAGGGCCATTTGAGAAAGTCCTGCCGGACATATTTGAAAAACTGGGGAAAATTGGACTTATATTCATTGACGGAAATCACAGGAAAGAACCTGTTCTTCATTATTTTTATCAATGTTTACAACACATTCATGATGATTCCGTTATTATCTTTGACGATATTCACTGGTCAAAGGAAATGGAAGAAGCCTGGAAGGTAATCCGTGAGAACCCATCAGTTACCGTCTCCATCGATTTATTCAGAATAGGGCTGGTCTTCTTTAAAGAAGGATTAAGTAAAGAAGATTTTATCCTGCATTTCTGAAGAAAGTTGTATTTTTGTTGATACTCAGATCTGGTTTAATAAAATAATATATGGAAAAGGAAGTCATCCGGATTGAAAATATAGTTAAAAATTTTAAAGTTGGCACTGTGCTTGTTGAAGCTTTACGGTCTGTTTCAATTGTAATTGAAAGGAACGAGTTTGTTGCCATCATGGGGCCTTCAGGATCTGGAAAATCGACCATGATGAACATACTGGGATGTCTCGACACTCCGACTAGTGGCTCATACTACCTTAATGGTGAAGATGTAAGCAAGATGGATGATAATAGTCTGGCTGAAATCAGGAACAGGCAGATAGGATTTGTTTTTCAAACCTTTAACTTATTACCCCGATCCACTGCACTTGAGAATGTAATGTTGCCCTTGATTTATGCTGGAATTACGAAAGGACGACGGATTGAACGTGGTAAAGAAGTTTTAGAAGAAGTAAAACTATCCGATCGTATGGAGCATAAGCCCAATGAATTATCAGGAGGGCAACGCCAGAGAGTCGCCATTGCAAGAGCGCTTGTTAACAATCCTGCCATTATCCTTGCCGATGAGCCTACCGGGAACCTTGACTCTAAAACTTCAATAGAAATTCTTGGATTGCTTGAAGAAATCCATAAGATGGGTAACACCATAATCATTGTTACCCATGAAGAGGACATCGCATTACATGCGCACAGGATCATTCGTTTGATGGACGGCGAAATATCATCAGATGAGCTTAATAGGCATATTAAGACGATTGCAGACTACAAATTACTTCCGCAGGTTAATTAATTCCACTGTTTTTCATGGATAAACAGAGTAACTATAAAAAGCTTTTCGAAGACTTCAACAAGCTTACCATCATGATCATAGGAGATGTGATGCTGGATTC
>JBEKQA010000095.1:0-12286 GCA_049520195.1 Bacteroidales bacterium | reverse complement strand
AATATTAATGCTGCCTGTGGTCAATTAGCATTGAATGATAATATAAAAGTTGAGTGATCTGGGAGAGAAATTACACAAAAAAAACGGTTTATGGGTATACGGGATTTTGAATTAAAAGGAAATATTGTAGATGTGGTTGGAGAGAGAATCTTTAAAGGTGTTGTGGTTGTAAAGGATTCAAAGATTGCAGAGATCCGTGAAGAAAATCATGACAAACACAACTACATACTTCCCGGATTGATTGATTCTCATATACATATCGAAAGCTCGATGCTCGTTCCATCGGAATTTGCGAAGATGGCTGTTGTACATGGAACCATTGGCACTGTTTCAGATCCACACGAAATTGCCAATGTAATGGGCCTCAATGGGGTGCGATTTATGGTTGAAAATGGGAAAAATGTACCCTTCAGGTTCTATTTTGGTGCCCCATCCTGTGTTCCTGCAACGACGTTCGAAACTGCAGGGAGCAGCCTGGGAATTGAGGAACTTGATGAATTGTTACGATCTGATGATATTCTCTACCTTTCAGAAATGATGAATTTTCCAGGGGTACTGTTCGGGGATGAATTGGTTACCAAAAAATTAACCCTGGCAAGACATTATGGTAAACCAGTCGATGGACATGCTCCAGGTCTAAGCGGTGAAAATGCGAAAAAATATATTCAGGCAGGAATATCTACTGATCATGAATGTTACATGCTTCAGGAAGCAGCTGAAAAGATTGAACTGGGTATGAAGATTTTAATAAGGGAAGGGAGTGCTGCAAAAAACTTCGAAACATTGGCTGAACTCATCCCCGAACATTCCGCGATGATAATGTTCTGTTCAGATGACAAACATCCAAACGATTTGGTTCTCGGTCATATCAATCAACTTGTGAAGGGGGCCTTCGGTCGTGGATATGATAAAATAAAAGTCCTGCAATGCGCCACCCTTAATCCGGTGAAGCATTATAAACTTGATGCAGGGTTGCTTCAAAAAGGAGATTCTGCCGATTTCATTATTGTTGACGATTTAGAAAACTTCAACATTCTGGCAACTTATATTAATGGCAAAAAAGTAGCTGAAGATGGAAAATCATTAATTACTTCTGTTCCTATAACAGTTATGAATTGTTTTCATGCGGAGCAGGTAAAGAAAGAAGATATTTTAGTTAAACCGGAAGGACGGAAAATGAGGGTAATAAAAGCTATAGACGATCAATTGTTGACGGAAGAATTGATTATCGATGCGAGGATCGATGAAAAAGAAGTTAAATCTAATCAGAATAATGATATTCTTAAGATTGTTGTGTTAAATAGATACAATGCAGCTCCGCCGGCTGTTGGCTTCATTCATGGCTTCGGTCTGAAATCGGGGGCTATTGCCTCCTCCATCGCTCATGATAGTCATAATATAATTGCCATAGGTACAGATGATGAATACATAGTAAAAGCAATTAATGAGATTATCATTTCACAGGGAGGAATTTCGGTTGTTTTTGCAGATGGTTACTCCACGCTTCCATTACCCGTTGCCGGGATTATGTCGAATGATGATGGATATAAAGTAGCTGAAAATTATCGCTTTATAGATGAATTGGTCAAGACAAAATTAAAATGTTCACTTAAAGCACCTTTTATGACCTTATCGTTTATGGCACTGCTTGTTATACCCAAATTAAAAATTAGCGACAAGGGGTTGTTTGATGGGGAGAAATTTTCGTTTACGGATCTTTTTGAAAAGTATCTTTAATACATATATATATTTATTTATGATTAATATTTTTATTATATTTGCGCTGACTTTTCAAATCAAACATAGCTATCTGATTATCAGACTAATCAACAACCTGACTTAATCGCATTCCGAATGAAAAAAGAAACATTAGACGTCGAAAAGCTCGAATTGGCGGCCAGTAAATTAAGAGCCATTGCTCATCCAATGAGAATAGCAATCATAGATTTACTTACAGTAAATTTAAAAATGACTGTTACTGAGATATACGAACATCTGAATCTTGAACAGGCTTCTGCATCTCATCATCTGAACATATTGAAAAACAAAGGATTACTTGATTCGAAACGTGATGGGAAAATGATTTATTATTCCCTGAAGTTTGAACATCTGACAGAAATAATCGATTGCATCAACCGTTGTAGCGTCAACTAATTTCAACCAATTCAAAGTTCCCAGGATTCATCGATGTCCCAATTGGCCCGGACTTCGATTATTTTCTCAAAATAGAGGACATTTTCAGGCTGGATTTTTCTGGAAAATTTACCTGAATCCCATTGGCCATTCTGATTTTTATCAAAGATGGCTTTAATTTTATATTTTGCAGGGTTCAGATAATCGAATTTCACTTTACCTGAAGCAGTAATATTTTGCTGTTCTATAATGTTTTCTTTCTCATCCAGAAGTTGAATAAGATAATTGCCCTTTGGATCTGGGATCGTAATCGTTATCTGAATTGATCCGAAATCTCTGAGAGCATGACTTCGGAAGAAAAAGATCACAGAATCATTCGAGTTTCCATTGAGTGAACTAAAAATGGAATCAGGAATAATCAACTGGTAAGGCCGGTCTTCTTTCCATTTATAATTGACACGAAGCTTTCTTTTTAATGAATCCAGGAAAGAGAGTCTTGGATTTACGGTGTCTTTCCCTTCCACCAAATGGATACGGGAAAGATCATAGCTCGAAAGGGGATAAGAAAAAGTGATAATGGGATCAGTTTTAAACTGGTTTATCTTGCCATCAGGCATATTGCTGGTAAGTTTTAGCTTGATTAATTTGGGAGCACCTTTATCCGTTTTCTTCTTCTTTAGAGATTTCTTTTTAAGGTCTATCCTTGCAGTGTCAAGGACTTTGTCTTTGTCGACAAATTGAAGAATGAGTGAGTCTTTCCAAGGATTCTTTAACCATAGATAAACGGAATCCTTGTTACGACTGATTTCTGGCAACATCCATCCTGAAATATCAGGTATATTTAAAGGAATGAATTTTGGTTCTTTGGTTGGAAATTTGTAGAAAATTCCAATCTCGTTCTCATTGACCATATCTGCTTTAAGAACTCTCTGAGTGGAATCAATTTCTTCAAAAAGCTTCAAATTAACACCGGGCAATAGTTGTTTATTGAATTTACTAGTATCTTTAGTTTGGTTAAATTTATCAAGCTTTTTAAGCGAATCTTTTTTAAGAGAATCCCTTTTAAGGGTACCTTTTACAGGTGGCTTAACATAGATCCCTTTGATAAGGCTGTCACTAAAAGCAATTTTCTCATTAGGCATATCAAAAATATAGTTCCCATTCATATCCTTTAGAGCAAATAATAAAAATGGTACATTCCTCAGGTTCCTGAATGTGAATTCACCATTTTCATTGGTTTTTGCCATATAGTAAGGTCTGACATGAAATGGAAGTGAATCGAGAGGGAGGGTGTCATTTTCATTGACAAAGAGCATGGCTAATACATCTTTTTGAGGAACTAAATCGAATGCAGTGATAACTCTTCCCGATAAACTAAGCGAATCAACATAAGAACCTGTTGAGAAGACATAAGTGTAGTTGTGCAGAATATTTCCTTCAGTAAGGTCTGAAATAGCATCGCCAAAACTGATGGAATAAGTTGTATTGGATTTTAATGAATCAGATAGTTTGATATAGATTGATTTTCCTCGAAGCCTTATATCTGTATGAGGCAGCAGTGGCGGGGAAATATTGACCTGGTTTTTCTCGTCTTTTAGTTGAAGGTATTTATTGAATGTAATATGAATTTCCTTTTGATGGAAATGAGTTGAAAAAGATGGAGGATCAGAAAAAATAACCTTAGGTGGGGTAACATCTTTCGGACCTCCTTCAGGGGCAACAGGATTTGCACAGCGACTTAAAAAGATCGATATAATTAAGGTAAAAAGTAAAAAACACTTTGACCGGATCACCTCGACAGGATTTAGTTTTGGGAAATACCCGCATCAAATTTACCAAGGGTTTTTGTATAAATAACCCAATTTTTACTATTTTTACACAAATTTGTAACAGTAAGGCGATTATAAAATCAAAAACAAAGCAATCTTTTATGTCGGGACATAATAAATGGTCAACAATCAAGCGAAAAAAAGGAGCTCTGGATGCGAAACGTTCCAAGGTCTTTTCAAAAATTATCAAGGATATTACCATTTCTGTCAAGGAAAGTGGTCCTGACCCGGAGCACAACCCTCGCCTGAGGCTTGCGATAGCAAATGCCAAAGGAGCAAGTATGCCGAAGGAAACAATCCAACGTGCAATCAACAAGGGAGCCGATAAAGATGCAGCTGCACTCCTGGAAACTACATATGAGGGAAAAGGCCCTCACGGCATAGCCATCTTCGTTGATGCGACCACTGATAATATCCAGCGGACCGTTAGTAATATAAGAGCCTATTTTAACAAACATGGCGGCGAACTTGGAAAAAATGGTTCACTCAATTATCTTTTTGACCGTAAAGGAATTTTTGTTGTTCCTAAAGGGGATCTGAACCCTGAAGAATTTGAGATGGAGGTCATTGACGCCGGGGCGGAGGATATCAGTCTAGAAGATGATTTTTTCACTATCACAACAGCAATGGAGGATTTTGGAAACATGATGAAGAAGTTAGAACAATTGAAAATCGAACCGGAAAGTGCTTCACTGCAACGAATTCCAAAGAGCACTGAAACTTTGGATACCGAATCAGCTCGGAAGGTACTAAAGCTTATTGACATTATCGAAGAAGATGAGGATGTTCAGAATGTTTATCATAACCTCACATTGACGGATGAGCTTATGGAAGAGTTGTAATTTCTGAAACCTGTAAAAAAGTGGGTGCCTTGACTTCAGGACACCCACTTTTTTTATTATGCATTATAAGTCAGGTGGTTAAAATAGAAATTTATCTGCCAAGAGTTCTTTGAGTGTCCGTGGAGCGAACCCAGGGCGAAGGGAGAGCGAACAAAGTCTATAGAGAGTCTAAAGAAAGTCTATAGAAAGGGTGTGATTTATTTAAGCTAAATATTAATTATCAGTCTGTTACAAAAAATTATTTTCATAAAAAATCTTATTATTCATTGGAAATCAGTGATTTAGCAATGAGATTTTATTCATTTTTGAAAGGCTTGTGTTCACATTAGCCAACCAATGACAAAGAGGTCGTTCTTTTGGAACGACCTCTTTTTTGTAGTTACTCTAATTAATCATTAAACAAGGCAAATAAACTGCACAAGATTCACATTCTTTGGAAGAGCTAATTTTTTCCTCAGTCGGATACGTGAAATTTCAGTACTTGGGGCTGTGATTTTCAGGATCTGAGAGATTTCCTTTGTGCTCAGATTCATACGAAGTAATGCACAGAGTTTGTGATCATTAGGTGTAAGTTGAGGGAACTTTTCTCTCAACCTGTCAAAGAACCCAGGATGAATCTTCTCAAAATGAGCCTTTATACGATACCAATCGTTCTCAAATTTAACATTCTCATCAATGGTCTTCAGGATTTTTACAAAGTCGCTTTTTGTGATTGATTTTCCTTTTCTGAGATACCGGTTGACATCTTTACGAATGAGTCCGATGATCTTGTTCTTCTGTGAAATGAAAATTGAAGAAGTAGCCAACTCCCTGTTAATCAAATCCATTTCAATCTGATGCTTTTGCCTGTGCAGTTGGTTGACTTTGTGCTCAGCTTTGATCTTTTCCTGCAAACGCATTTCAGTTTCCCTTTCTGCTTTTTTGCGCTGTTCGATTTCATTTTTAAGATCAGCAATGGCTTTTTTCTGTGAAGATTCAAGATTTCTCTGGTAGTTAGAAATTTCAATAGCCATTTTCAACTGTTCAATATCGACAGGTTTAAACACATAAGCATAGGGCTTGATAGAGAATGTCTTATTGAAGGTCTCCGATTTATCCATGGAGGTCAGAAAAATGATCCCGCACTGGTATTTATCAATAAGGATTTTTGCTGCTTCAACTCCATCTAATTTCCCGGCAAGTGTGATATCCATAATAATGATATCAGGTTGTTTACCATCAATTGCGAGTGAATCGATTGCTTCAATTGCTTTTTCCCCTTTACCATCAATTCCCTGTACTTCATAACCGAAACCGGTAAGGCGATTTTTTAAATCATTGGCGATGATAATCTCATCTTCAACAATGTAGAGCTTGATGTTTCCCATTTTCTTTATTTTTTAAGTTTACTAATTCAATGAATCTTTTAAGGGAATATTAAAATTTAAGATCAGAATTTGTAACGATATTATAAGTATCAATGGCGATGACTAATTCCTCATTCGTAGGCATAACCATTACTAATACTTTTGATCCCGGACGGGTGATAATAAGTTCTTTACCCTTTAACATCGAGTTCCGTTCATTGTCATAATCAATGCCCAGAAATTCAAGGCCTTCCAGGATCTTCCTGCGGGTTTCAACATCATTCTCTCCAATGCCACCCGTAAATACAAGCAGATCAACTCCTCCCATTGCAGCCGCATAGGCTCCAATATACTTTTTAACGCGGTATGAAAACATATCCAGTGCAAGCTTGCAACGGACATTTCCTTTTTCAGCTGCCGTTTCAACATCCCGCATGTCATATGATATTCCTGATATCCCTAGTACTCCACTCTTTTTGTTGAAGAGATTATTTGTTTCTTTCATGCTGAGATTATCCTTTTCTGCAAGATAGAGTAATACTCCAAGGTCCACATCTCCGCTTCTTGTACCCATCATTAAACCTTCCACGGGAGTAAATCCCATCGAGGTATCTACAGATTGCCCTTTCTTTATTGCAGCAACTGAGGATCCGTTTCCAAGATGACAGGTTATAATATTAATGTTATAAAAATCTCTACCCAGGAAGCGACATGCTTTCTGACTGACAAATTTATGAGAGGTACCATGAAATCCATATCTTCTAACTTTATACTTTTCATAAAGTTCATATGGGATTGGATAAAGATAGGAATGAGGGGGCATGGTTTGGTGAAAAGAAGTATCAAAGACCGCAACTTGGGGAACATGAGGGAGAATCGATTCAATGGACAGAATCCCTTTGAGATTGGCAGGATTATGTAATGGCGCCATCTCTATACATTTTTCAATATCCTTTTTTACAGAAGGAGTGATTTTTACACTGGTCTTAAAATTCTCACCTCCGTGTGCAACCCTGTGACCGACTGCTGCAATTTCACTTTCATCTGCAATGACTCCGACCTCAGGATCTTTAAGTGTTCTAAGAATGAGATTGATTCCAACCTGATGATCAGGTACGAATTGGGTAGTTTGATATTTATCTTTGCCGGGAACCTGATGTGTCAGCAAACTACTTTCTAACCCGATACGATCCAATAAACCTTTGGAAAGTAATTCGTAATCTTTGCTCATGTCAATGAGTTGATACTTAATGGATGAGCTTCCGCAATTTAAAACAAGAATTTTCATGGTTTCAATACAATCTGTTAGTTATTATACAAGTAAAGGGTTTAGTTCGGTAGATTACAATTGTTATGGCGTACAAATGTATAACAAAAGAGTTTTGATTCCAAATATATTGATAAAATTTATTTAGAATCAGCTAAAAAGGATTCATAATTTTTTTTCGTGGGGGGATTTTTAGGTGTTTTTAGTTATGGCCTGTTAGGGCAAACAGGCTTCACTAAAATGGAATCAATTTAAATAAAATGTCTTTGAATCTTTTGCCATCTTAATATTGTAATTTTGATTCCGGATCAATAACCTTCTCATGGCACTGATAAATTCCGTTATTTCTTGGTTAATGAAGCAAAGGATCCATCAGATGGAGCTCTTCATGAAATATCCACATGAAGTTCAATTTGACTGGTTTATGCAATTATTAGATCAGGCAAAGAACACAGAGTGGGGCAGAACTTATGATTATAAATCAATTACTAAACCTGATGAGTTCAAGTCAAGGGTACCTATTAATGATTATGAAACCATGAAACCCTATATCGAGAGGTTGCGAAAAGGGGAACAGAATATCTTGTGGCCTTCTGAAATCAAATGGTTTGCAAAATCCTCCGGAACCACAGTCGGGAAAAGTAAATTTATTCCCGTTAGTGAGGAGGCACTTGAACAATGTCATTTCAAAGGAGGTAAAGATTTACTTTCAATCTATTGCAACAACCATCCTGAAACACTCCTGTTTGATGGAAAAGGAATCGCTATGGGAGGAAGTAGCCAGATAACGGAAATAAGCAATGAATCTTTCTATTATGAAGGCGATCTCTCTGCAATTATAATTCAGAATCTGCCGATTTGGGTGGAATTCAGACGCACACCTACTCTTTCTATTGCCCTTATGGATGAATGGGAAAACAAGATTGAGAAAATGGCACGTGCTACAATGAATCATGATGTTACAAGTGCTTCCGGAGTTCCCTCATGGACATTATTATTATTCAGAAGAGTGCTCGAGATTTCTGGAAAGTCGAACCTTCTTGAAATCTGGCCTCGATTTGAACTCTTTATTCATGGAGGTGTGAATTTTACTCCCTACCGGGAACAATTCGCTAAGTTACTTCCCTCTTCTAAAGTAAATTACCTTGAAACATACAATGCATCTGAAGGCTTTTTTGGAATTCAGGACCGTGATGATGAGGACGATATGCTTTTAATGCTTGATTATGGAATTTATTACGAATTCATGCCTATAGATCAACTGGGTGCAGATAACCCGATGACCATTTCACTCCAACAGGTCGAAACAGATGTAAATTATGCTTTGGTGATCTCCACTAATGCCGGTTTATGGCGTTATCTCATCGGAGATACAATTACTTTCACCTCTTTAAGTCCTTTTAGAATAAAAATTTCCGGAAGGACTCAGAATTTTATTAACGCTTTTGGTGAGGAAGTGATTATGGATAATGCAGAAAAGGCCATGGCGATTGCCTGTGAAAAATGTCAGGCGATTATTTCGGAATATACTGTAGGTCCGGTCTATTTTGACCAGGGTAAAAAAGGGGCCCATGAATGGCTGATTGAATTTGAAAAGGAACCGGTTGATCTGGGATTTTTCATAAACACACTCGATAATGCTCTAAAATCACTGAATTCTGATTATGAAGCCAAAAGGTACCACGATATGATACTTGGTGAACCCATTATCCATAAATTGCCTAAGAATACTTTCTATTTCTGGCTTAAATCCAAAGGCAGACTTGGAGGCCAGTACAAGGTACCACGGTTATCAAACGATCGGAAATATATTGACGAAATAATCTCAATGAAGAATATTTGTGAATAAGTTCTTATTAACATTTTATTGACTTACGGCATTTTTTCTTTATGTTTGAAAGGAATTAGACATTGACCTATGCATATTGCTATCGCAGGAAATATTGGATCGGGTAAAACAACCTTAACCGGCCTTCTGGCAAAACATTTTGGTTGGACACCACATTACGAAGATCTGGATTTGAATCCTTATCTGAACAGCTTCTATGAAGACATGCAGCGCTGGTCTTTCAACCTGCAGATCTACTTTCTGAATAATCGTTTTCGCCATGTGGTGGAGATTCATAAATCTCCGGGGACTGTGGTTCAGGACCGTACAATCTATGAGGATGCCTATATTTTTGCACCTAACTTGCATTCAATGAACTTGATGAGCACCAGGGATTTTGAAACTTACTCCTCTCTCTTTTCTCTAATGAGTTCCTTCATCCAACCTCCTGATCTTCTGATTTATTTAAGGGCAAGCGTTCCAACTCTGGTCAACCAGATTCAGAAACGAGGTAGAGAATATGAAAATGCCATTCGGCTCGATTATCTCAAAGGATTGAATGAACGTTATGAGAACTGGATTTCAGGATATGAACTTGGGAAACTATTGATTGTTGAAGTCGACAATTTGAATATTGCCGAGAATCCTGATCACCTTGGGAATGTTATCGAGCGTATAAACGCTGAACTACACGGTCTCTTTTAATCATATGAAGATTCTTGGAGTGATACCGGCCCGGTATGGGTCAAGCCGCTTTCCAGGGAAACCGTTGGCAAATATCATGGGGAAACCCATGATACAAAGGGTATATGAACGAGCCCAAAAATGCCTCCTTCTCGATGAAATAATCGTGGCGACAGATGATGAAAGAATTTTCGATTGCGTAAGATCATTTCAGGGGGCCGTTGAAATGACTTCGGATGCCCTTAATAGTGGTACCGAGAGATGCAATGACGTCATAAAAAAGATCTCCGGAGAGAATCTATTTGACGTGGTGATCAACATCCAGGGAGATGAGCCCTTTATTGACCCTCAGCAGATTTCACAGCTTGCAGGATGCTTTCTCTCAGAGGATGTTCTCATCGGAACACTGGTCAAAAAGATCACACAGTCTGAGGATCTGATAAATCCAAATGTGGTAAAAGTGGTCTTTGACAGATATTATAAAGCACTCTATTTCAGCAGGTATCCTCTTCCATACTTAAGAGGGGAAGAGCCTGCAGCCTGGCTGACTAAGGCAGATTATTTTAAGCATATTGGGATTTATGGCTATAGGACAGGTATCCTCGACAAGATTACACGACTTTCCGTCTCAAAGCTTGAAAAAGCTGAATCACTGGAACAGCTTCGCTGGCTTGAGAATGGCTTCCCTGTCTTTATCAAGGAGACTGATTATGAGAGCATTTCCATCGATACCCCTGGTGATTTATTAAAAATTACGAACATAACCTGATAATTTGTCACTGTTTTTAATACCTTAGCCAATTGAATCGTAGATAGATTTCAGTTTTTCTATCTGTTTGATTAAAATGAAGATAAGTATCGAGAAATATATTCGTGAACTGTTGTACCAGTATGACTGTGTGATCATACCGGAATTTGGTGGATTTATTGGCAATTATTCCCCGGCTTTGATCGACCCGATTTATCATACTTTTCATCCTCCGTTTAAATCCTTGTTATTCAATATTCATCTGAAACAAAATGATGGATTGCTGGCTTCCTCTGTCTCTCAGGCAGAACAGATACCATATGAGCATGCCATGGATCTGATCCGGATGATGCTGGTCGATTGGAACCAGGAACTGGAAAATAAACAGGAACTCATCATAGAAAAAGTCGGAAGGATTGTAAAAGATACCAATGGTATTCTTCAGTTTGAACAGGAACCTGCCGTAAATTATCTGCCGGAAGCCTTTGGCCTGACCACGTTGGTTTCACCTGCAATCCGTCGTCCTGGTGTTCAGGAGAAGTTAGAGAAGAAACTTGATCGGTATATAAAAGTTTCTTCTGAGAGGTATGGTAAATTGCAACAAACCTTGAAATGGGCCGCAATGATGGCACTACCGATAGGATTAGCTGTTTATCTTAGTATTACAAATTTTGATCAGATAAAGAATTTTCACCAGAATTATACGGGATTTCTCTTCCCAAATTCAAATACTGTCGAGAAAAATAGCGTGAGCTCGTTAAAAATACTGCATCCTTCAAACGAAGCAGCTCAACCTGCAACACCAACAGTTAAAACAGAACAACCTTCTGCTTCTGTCACAACATCCCAGGTGTCTATACTTGAGGCCAATAATTCATCAGAAACTACAGTAAATAAGCCATATGCTATTATCGTCGGTGCATTTCGGTTTCGGGAAAACGCCGATAATATGGTTGCTAAACTAAAAGAAGAGGGTTATGAGGCAGTTATTTACGATGTGACCAAAACAGGTTTATTCAGGGTAACTGTCGCTACTTACACCACAAAGAACGAAGCAATAGAACAACTTGCTATTGTTCGCTCAAAGAATTATTCTTCAGCCTGGTTGCTCTCAAAATAATACTTTCTGTGGCCAAAATGAAGCTGATCCACTTCCAGGAAAATCTTACCTTTCCGCATCTTTTCCAACCCCGTTACAACGAAATTAATATTGGTTTTTGGCTCTGTTCCAAATGGCATAAGGAATTCTTTTTCAATGAGAACCCCATCGTTCTTGAGCTGGGTTGCGGAAAAGGGGAATACACTGTTGGTTTAGCCGAAACTTATCCCGATAAAAATTTCATCGGCATCGACTTTAAAGGTGCCAGATTATGGAGAGGCGCCAAAACCGTCCAGGAAAGAGCAATGAAAAATGTTTGCTTTATCCGGACTCGGGCTGACCATATCAATAAATTTTTTAGTCCGGGAGAAGTTTCTGAGATCTGGATCACCTTTCCGGATCCGCAGCCTGGTAAAGAAAGAAAACGCCTGACCGCTCCTGTTTTTCTTGATCGTTACAAGGTTATCCTTAAACAGGATGGTATTCTTCATTTGAAGACAGATGATCAGG
>JBEKQA010000094.1:0-12303 GCA_049520195.1 Bacteroidales bacterium | reverse complement strand
GGTGAAGGGATCTGCCAGAGCTTTTTCCAGCTCCCGGCTGTTTCAAGGTTGGCAATGATCTTCTCGGTGATGGCTGCATAAATCTGAGTGTTGTTCATGAGGATTGCACCTGCCCTGGCGACTTGTTATGGCATCTGGCCCGCCGTTTGAATAATTTTTGGCGGGTACACCAAACGAAGCGCAAAATTCCGGTGCAAGTGTTCAGGTCATGATTTACTGCAAGGAAATCTGAATGAACCCAAAGGGCTGCGATTCCTCCAGGAGGCAGCACTTAGCAGCGAGATATTTTGGCGAGTTTAACTTTGTCAGAAATTAATAAAACGTGCGCAGGCTTTTGAGTAACTTTTCCCAAAAGTTTCCCCGGAAGGATTTCTTTTTTGCGAAGCTTGTTTCTTTGTCCCGATATCAAAGAAAAAAGCGGTATGCGGTTATAAGCACATAAAAAAAAGAGCCGGTCCGAAGACCAGCTCTCTAGAGGGAGAAGTACCCTTTTAGAAGGGCACTTCTGAAGTTTCCTGCTTTGCAGCTTTGGATTTTTTGGTTTGCTTTTTCGGAGCCGGGGCAGGTTCGCTGACCTGTTCTTCTTCGAGGCGGTTGACATATACCGTGTAATCATGGCCGAAATTGTCGGGATTCTGCAATTTTGCGACTTCCAGGGAGATGTAGTCTTCGTCGTTGTATTTGTGAGCGAATTTTACAAGGTCTGCGATTTTCAGGTTGATCTTAATGATTTCAAGACCTTCGACTTTCTTTGCTTTTCCGATGTAGTTTTTTACAAATTTTTTCATGGCTTTGAGTTTTAGAGGTTAATTTATATGCAAGTGTAAATAAGACCCTGGAGGGGCACTCAAGGAGGAACTGGAATACCGAAAACCTGCAGGATATGCCGGGAAAATCATTGAATGAGTGGAACTGAACCCTGGAAGGGGATTTTAGCTTAGCAGATGAATTGACCGGGAAACAAAGGCGTGAATCTTTGCAAAACCAATCCGGGAATAGAAAAGCAGATGGTCCCGAAAAAAGAACAGGGAAAATTGTCCTTGTTGTAACTCAGAAATAGGAAGACAAAATTAGGATGAAGCAAAATACATGACGGTTGGCCAAATACAGTATTGTCAATGAGAAGAAAAGGGATTCGGGATTAGATTTGACCAAAAAAGTAAAAATGAAAAGGGGGCCATATAAATTTCATTTCAAAAATAAACGACCTCGCGGCAAGCAGCGAGGTATCACGGGAATTATTTCTGTTCGCTACAAGCAGCGGGGAACTAGCCCCGTAAGAGATTAGAAAAGCCCCGGTTTCCCGGGGCAAAAAATTATATGGTTCCTTCATCCGCAAAGGAATAAAACCGGTCATCGCCAATTATGATGTGATCCAGGACAGCTATATCCAGTAAAATGCCGCATTCTTTGATCTTTTTAGTGATTTTCTGATCCGCTTCGCTGGGCTGGATATTCCCTGAAGGATGGTTATGTCCCAGGATGAGACTGGAAGCATGATGATCAAGGGCGATCTTGTAAATCTTTTTCGGGTCCACGACTGTCCCGGACACTCCGCCTTCGGATATCCGGACTTTTTTGATGACTTTGTTTGCCTTGCTCAGCATCAGAATCCAGAATTCCTCGTAAGGAAGGTCGCCGATCAGGGATTTGAAGATCTCAAAGGCATCTGTACTCCTTGAGATTTTATCCTTGAGGATCACTTCTGATTCATTCCTGCGGCGGGCAAGCGCAAACATGGCATAGATCTTCACAGCCCTTTTCTGGCCGATACCTTTGATCTTCTGCAGATCGGAAACACTGATCTTCCAGAACTCGCAAAGACTGTTTCCGCAGCGGGAAAGAAGGTTACGGGCAATTTCAAGAGAATTCTCTCCAGAAACCCCGGAACCGATGATGATGCTCAAAAGTTCTGCGTCTGAAAGACTTCCGGAGCCTTTCATCAGCAATTTTTCGCTGGGAAGGTCATCTTCTGCCCAGAGGCGCATGGGAATTCTGTTTTCGTAGTGTTCGCCGTTTTCCATGGCGAAATCGGGAGTTGTGTTAGCTTTTTTCATAGGATAATTGGTTTTATATCAGCCGGCTGGCCGATGGTGAGTAAATGAAATTTACCCGGGCAGAATGCTTAGTGAAAATTTTCAGCAAACATTCAGGTCACGATTTTCGCAGAAAATCTGAATGAACCTGAAAGGCGATGAGTTCCATCAGGAGGTCGTGTTTAGCGCAAAATATTTTCACGGGCATAACTTTGTGAATTTCATTTTAGTCACCGTGTGTGGGAGGCACTCATTTTGGATCTAAGCGAGCATAAAAAAAAGCAGGAAGCTTTCGCTTCCTGCCCTGTTTGATGATGTTATTTGCTTTTCTTTGAGAATTGCGCCTGGAACTCTTTCAGTTCCCAGTCGAATTTCATAGGATCTGAAGCAATGAGATCTTCTGTGTAACCTTCGTAGTAAATCTGATCCATCATTTCGGAGAAGATTTCAACGATTGACTGTTCTTGTGCGATAGTGGCGTTAGTTTTCATAGAGCGTTTGATTTAGAGGTTAATAGAAATTTTTTACGCCAAAGGCAACTACCGAGAATAATAAATAATGTCAATGGGTTAGGGTCACTCCCCCGAGTTCTCGGGGGATGAAAGAACTCAACGAGCGACTATTCCAGCAGGAGGTCGCCCTTGACAGTTTTAAGCTGTACCAGGCTCAGACGGTACTTTTAAAGCGAATTATCCGCAGGTACCTTTGTAGCAAAATTTCGAGCTAAACCGTGCGGTGGGAGAGGGGTTTCTTTTTTGGTACTTATTTCTTTGACCAGGATACAAAAAGAACAAAGTACACCGGTCCGCCGAAAAGATAACTACAATTATCGGTCGAAAGAAGTTTAATATATCTCATAAAACCCAATACCAGAAAGGCTTTTGGAACAAAACCACAAGGCCAGCCGATGGTTTCTTTTGCTTCTTGTTCTTTGCCATCATTTTCCCAAAGAAAAGAAGCCGATTTTGGTTTTACTTGTAAAATTTTGTTAAGTATTCATTATTAGTATTTTAGCTGTTTGAATACCCTCAAAATTTTACTTGTACCTTACGGAGTGCCCGCCCCGCCCTATCGGGAGATGCAATTGCACTTACTACCTTTTTAGGGATATATGAATTGATAATGAATATTTTAGATCAGGAACAGGGAAGGAAGCAGGTATGCTCCCCCAGGTAGGGGATTTGCTTCTTAACAGATCGAATGACACCCTAAACCAACCCAAAGAGAAGACAAGTGAAACGGAATCTTGGGCAAAAATCCAGGCCTGCAGATGTTTTCTTTTGCTGCTTTGCTTTGCCATCATTACCGAAAAGAAAAGCAGTCAAATTTTGATTTGTAGTGAAAAAATCAGCAATTCTCTGATATGTTGACATATAAGAGATTGAAACCCCCGTTTTTTTCTCTTTGAACATACGTAGTGCACGCCCCGCCCTATCGAAAAATGTAATTACACAACTACATTTTGAGGGATATATGAATTGATTGTCCTAAAGAAAGATGTACCTGAAAAGGGGAGCACAGATCCATTGCTCCCCTACAATCAATTTAATTCCATGACTTTATCAGGAACTCGTTGAAGTCTTTGTGATCCGGATAAAGTATCGGCGCCCAATCTTTAACCCGGTCATGATTTGCCTTAACCTTATCAGTTGCTGTCCATCCCGCTTTATCATTGTCCAGGTACAGGTTGATTATTTTTACTGATGTAATTACATTCTCAATCTTTGGCAGGAATGATAAGGAGTTTAGGACTATTGTCCTGAATCTGGGAACCCTCCCGTAATAGGAACAACAGGATAAAAAGTCCATGAATCCTTCAAAGATGTTCAGCTGTGATGGATCATCCCCACTAAGTGTTGTAGAGCTTTTAGGACTTGATCCAGTCTTGAAGAAAGCATTTCGCAATTCGTAACCCCCCAGGTCATTTTTAAAAGCGAGTGCAAAATACTCCCTGCCGTGTACTGTATATTTCGCTTCTCGTAAGAACATCTTTGCAAAGGCCAGCGTGATATGCCGAGTTTTCAGGTAACTTAAAAGTGCATGACTCCCCAATGGTTCAAGGTTCTTTATTATAATCCGTCCTGATTCATCCTGGGGTTCGAAGTTCCTTCTTCCAACACTGGAAATACCGCCAGTTAACTGCCCTGTGACTTCGGAAGAGGTGCAATTGCACAACTTCATCACCAGGTTAAAGAGATTACCTCCGTCGCCGGTCCCGAAATCATACCAAAGGTTCCTGTTCAAATCCACTTTGAAACTGGGAGTCTTTTCCTGTCTCAACGGGCTTTGATACCAGGCGCTGCCAAATTTTATTTTCACAGGCTGATGGCCGTTTGCCTGAAGATAATCGAGTATATGAAGTTTTTGTATTTCTGCGAATTCCATTTTAATCTTTTATTTATCAGGTAGTTACTTCAGATTTGAAAAAAAATGACAAGGGAATTATTTTCTTACTCTCGGCAGTAGTAGCTTGCTACACTAACTACCTTACTACAAATACTTCCTGTGTAGTAGGTAGTAAGTTTGAATTTAGGCAAACATAAATCCTACTACGATGAAAACCCTTGTAAATAATGCTTTGACAGACATTGTAGTAAGTGAAGTAAGTGTAGTGAGCATTATTCATTCATCAAGATATTTTACGAAATAGCCCCAAAGAGGAAATTCCTTTCCTTCAACTCTTTTTGAAACTCGCTTGTACCCAAGCTGAATAAGTGTTTTTCCGATCTTTTCAGAACTTTTCAGGTCGGCTTTGAAATCTGACATGGATAATAAGTGGTCTTTGATTTCAGTAGGGGTTTGGAATTTGCAATCATCCATCTCGGTCCCAGGTGAAACGTACTTCTGGATATAGTCATACTCCGTCGGAATTTGCTGGAACTGCAAATTTCTTGCACTGTTCTCCTTCAATTCATCCGGAGTCAGCTGAAAGTCAAATCCTGATTTATAAAGCGCATAAGCCTGGCTCCAAGCCTTATCTATTGGAATATTTTTATAAGCCCAATCAATTTTAAGGATCTCAAAGCAAAGCCACCGGACACTGCCGGTGGTGTCTGTCAGAAAAGTATCCTCATTGGTAGATCCTATAAACGATGCCCGCCGGGGATCCGTCTGGGATTTCCGTGCAAACGGATGACGGATCCTGACACTGTCTTTTGAGAACATGCTCTTGAGATGATTCAGTTCAAATTTTGACAACGTGCTGAGTTCATCCAGATTGATGATGAAGTTCTCACATAAACTGATCAGCCCATCTTTATCATTGGGGATCGATTCAGTGAAATAATTCTTGAGGCCATCGGGGAGGAGATATCTGCAGAAAGTGCTTTTCCCGGTATTCTGCTCCCCTCCGACAAGAATGAAGGCGTGTTTGTTGAAGATGCGGTCATCAATTGCACAGGCGATCGTCCGGACCATCATCTTTTTGAATTGTTGGTTGAACTGGGATTGATCTATAGCAATGACATGGTTTGCCAGTGCTTCGATATAGTCAGGGTTATCAGATGTCCATGGAGGCAATGACCCGAAATACTCCTTAAAAGGATTATAGGCCTGAACAAACTCGGAATTCAGCAGCGCACAGAGGTTTGAAAAGGAAATCCTGTACCCGTTGCTCAGCAATTGAATATAGAGATTGTTTTCATTCAGGATTTTGAAAGCATCTTCATCCTTTTTCCTTCCCTCGACGACCCCTGTGATCTCATTGAATCGCAGATCGTACCAGTCCTTTAACACTTGCTGGACTTCTACGATGGGAAAGGATTTTCTTTTTTCTGATTCCTTTGTCTCCTTGTCCATGGATTAAAATCTCCTGCCCCTTTTGCGTGACTGAATGTATTGCTCCGCTTCTGCATCAATCTCTGAGACCGTCTTCTTGCGACCTGACATGATCCAGGAAACAAGTTCCTGTTTTGAGAAATAGAGCCGTTTTCCCCGTTTGCAAACAGGAACTTCAGCACGCTGCACCAGGCCATAGACCGTGGGAACCGAAAGATGAAGGATTTCGGCTGCTTCCCGGATGGTCAGGAGTTTGTCCTCTTCAGGCTGGGGATTGTTGTTCTGGGAGATTAACAGCCGTTCGATGGTTTCCAGCTTATCAAATAACTGGGTCACAGCCTGGGGTAATTTTTCGAATGTGATTTCCATTGCTTACAAGTTTTATTTGTGAAACTTGCGGCAATGGTACAATGGCCTTCAGCAGGGTTACAATATGGTTGGAGCCAACCCTGTTAAAACCCTGTTAAGTTTTTACAATTTGACCAGGATATTTTTATTCTGCGCTTTGTCAAATTTGACGTCAAGGAACGGCCTTTGGCACTTATCCTTGGTCGTTGAGATAATCTCGTTAAGGTACTTAGGAATGAAAGGTCTGACTTTGTTCCTGTAAACAAAAGCAAAGTTACGGCAGATCCAGCTTTCAAGCTCCTTCTTCTTACAGCTTCTGATGATATCTGCCTCATATAATTGTTTAAAGGCATCCGCAAGACGGTTTCCTGAATCAAGAAATACCACAGGTTGATGAACATCGCTGCTGTTTTCAAGCAAGTACAGCAGGTTTACCTGGTCCTCCGTGGAGAAGAAATCCCTTATGATCTCATAAACCTCATGAAGATAATCCTGAGCAAAAACGGGTCTGCCGATTTCAGGTGAAGGCATATCCTGCGGTTGATCTGCTGAAAGTTTTTCAAAAGTTTTATATCCTGCAGAAATTTCTTCAAAATCATGCGTTGGTTGAAGATTTATCGTTTCAAGGATGAAATGCCGGTCTTTGCATAATTCCATAAATGGGATGTGATAAATATTGCAGTATTCCTGGATCACTTCAAAAAGTTCTGAGAACAGAATATGAGCACGGACTTTTGCTATTCCGGAATCATCAGTTAAATCCTGGTCATTATACCAGATCGGATAATGGAAATCATCAACCTCATAGTTTAATGGCTCAATATCTTTGAACTCCCGATCGATGATAATTGTACGATCCAATTCTTCCATGTAAAAAATGACAAGGTCATTCTTCTCCTGGAATGTCGCTTTTGAAATGAGGTTCAGGCCAAGTTCTCTGCGGAATGGTTCAATAAATGATTCCCGTAATTCTGCTCCCAAATCCGACAAGGGTTCAATCTTTTCTTTGTCATCATTTTGAACCAACCGGAAAAGTTCCAGGCATCTGTCAAGCACTTCTGTCTTCATATTATATTATAGGTGTATTAGGGAATCAGAATTTCAGTTTTATCCGGTTGGAGGCATCCCGTTTCGCGTCATCGATGATCCGGGCGTACACCTGGGTTGTTTTAAGACTCCGGTGCCCAAGCATTTTTGATACAGTGTAAATGTCCGTCCCCTTGCTGAGCTGCAATGTGGCATATGTATGCCGGAAACAATGAAAAGTAATTTCCTTGGTGATCCCGGCCAGGCCGATCCATTTTGCCAGGTGCTTGTTCGAATAGGCAGAATAGGTCAGCCCCTTGAATACCTTGTCTTTCGGTTGCCTGCGGCCTCCCATCAGGCTGTATGCCTGGTCAGAAATGGGCATCATCTCAACACCACCCGTTTTCTGCTGGGTAAAGCGGATGAAGAAACCGTTATCGGAGATGTACTCGACATCCACCCAACGGAGTTTTTCAATATCGCTGAACCGGAGCCCGGTGAGTGCAGAAAACAAGGCCGCATTTTTCAGAACAGGATCCTGGCATTCGGTTTTGACCAGGTCGTTCAGTTCATCCAGGGTCAGAAAATTCCGCTGTGTTTCTGCTTCTTTTAACCTGTCGACCTTTACATACAAATCAGTCTGCAGGTAGCCATCCTTGTATGCCTGCTTCAGGGCTGCCTTGAATTTATTGAAATAGGAGGCGGCTGAGTTTTGTGACAGGGTCGTCTTGGAACTGCGGTTGCTTGATGTGGTGCAGATGTAGTCCCTGAAATCATTGCAAAATTTTTCATCCAGATCGGCAAACTTCAATTTTCCGCCGGTGAACTTCTCCAGGTAATGGCAGGCAGAGACCCAATTATCATGGTTCGATGATTTCCGCTTATCTTTAAGATATTTGAAGTAATCAAGAAAAGAGGCGTTTTCCTTTTCTTTGATCTTCAATTGATTTTTCTCATATCCTGTATAGATTTCAGGCTTATTCAACTGGTTTTCCCGCTTGACCTTGATCTGTTCAGCCAGTTTCGATGTCTGTTCGTTATGCTGTTTTTCCAGCGGGCTCAATCTCCTTTTCTTCGGGGATCCATTCCTTCCAATTACCTTGTCATATCGTTTCTGTTCCTTACCGTTTTTATCAAGGTACTTTTTCTCCTCCAATTCAAACTGGTCGTAAAGAAACATATTCAGGAATTCCCTGCGTGTAGGTACATCTGTTTCGGGGTGGGGGATAGGCGGATAAAAATCCAGGTAAAGCCCCAGTCTGTTACCGGTTATGGGTTTGGATCTTAATTTTACTTTTATGGCCATTTGGAATGTGTAACCTTGGTTTATTCTGAATCTTTGATTTTATATCCTATTCTTTTCCTTTGTTTCTGTTCTATCTCCTGATGATCTTTACCAAGCAGATAGTTAATGGCTTCATAAACATCTTTAAACTGCCTGTTGTATTTGCTTTCCAGTTCATGAAGTTTCTCGGCCAATTCTTTATAACTAGCAACAAATTGTTTTAATGAAATAAATGCTCTTATAATTGCAATGCTTGTTTGTCTTGCTTTTTTGCTTTTCAGAACATTGGCCAGCATGGCCACTCCATGCTCTGTAAATGCCAGTGGTAAGGCTGTTTTCGGACGTTTGATCGGGTATGTCATCACAATTTGTGATGACATCATCTCCCATTCTTGCAATGTAAGCTGAAACATAAAGTCAGGTGGGAAAATATCCGCATTTCGTTTGACTGCTTGATTCAGGACTCGGGTTTCAACGTCATATAATTCTGCCAGATCAAAATCCAACATAATTTTATGCCCCCTGACCTCAAAGATTTTTTGCTGAATTACTTGTAATTCCATTAGGGTTATTTTAGAAGGTTATCAATCAGATTCTTGGGAACATATGAATACCATCCTTTCTTTAATTTGGGAATATTGTTCCTTCTGATCAAATGTTGCAAGGCCGATTCGGATATGCGATACTTTTCCTGAACTTCAGTCAGGGTATAACTATCCACAATATCAAAATTGCCAGTTTCTATTTTTCCAGGTTGGTTTGGTTTGCGTTCCCCTGTGTTATTATCCAGAGTGGTTTCAGTATCTGATTCGAACAGAATATCCAGATCAGAACGCCTGATCAGTGTCCTTCTTCCGATCTTAGCCGCTTTAAATTCTTCATTTTTAATAGCACGCCAGATGGTCCAGCGGCTCAGGGATAAGAGTTCGCATGCTTCTGTTATGGTTAAAAAATCTTTCGCTTTCAGGTCTTCCATTGGTTTATTTCTGATCCTCTGGGTTTCCCTATTACTTCCTTCCACCTTTTCAAGCCGTATCTTGACTTTATACGCTCTCTTTGCGCATGCATCACTGCAAAATTGAGTAACAGTCGTTCTTGCAGTGAACTCTTTGCCACAGTGCTGGCAAATCCGTTGTACCTGAATATTGGAACTCATAAACCCTATTTTACGGTGCAGTATGTTTCATTATGTTGCAGAATGTTGCAATATGTTGCAAGCCAAACTGAGGTTAATTACATTTTATCTTATCAAATCCGAACGAGGTACAAATAGGGTACAAAGTTATACGAAATAACACGAAATAACCAAATAACAAAAAATAATTATTAACAATAAAAAAGCCCATTATTACAGGGCTTTCAGGACAATAATTAAAATATGTTATTTGGTTACTATGTGCCGGTTACTTTCCGATACAAAACCTCCCAAAAATATTCCCAAGGATTTCGTCAGTTGTTATCTCACCAGTGATTTCGCCGAGGTGGTGAAGGGCTTTGCGGATGTCGACTGTAAGAAGATCGGGGGAGAGACCTGTAGAAAGTCCTTCTTTTACAGAAAGGATTGAGGATAAGGCGTTTTGAAGGGCTTCGAGGTGGCGGGTGTTTGAGACGACAGTACTATTCGAGAGGTTCTCTGCCCGGACCGATTTGAGCAGACTTTCGGCTATAAGGTGGATATTTTCCTTGCGCTTTGCAGAGACAAAGATGGTCTCGATCTCAACAAAGTCTTTGAAGCCGGAGGGGAGTCGTTTTAGCTTATCTGCTTTATTCCCAATGAGAACAAGCTTCTTAGAGGGATCGGCGATCTCCTTGAATTCTGATACTGACTGCATTACATCTTCAAAAGAGTCGATGGTGGCATCGAATACATAGAGGATTATCGATGCCTGGTGTATCTTCTCCCAGGTACGCTCGATCCCCATACTTTCGATATGGTCAGAAGAAGACCTTAGTCCTGCAGTATCAATAAAGCGGAACTGGTACTCGCCAATGACGATGGTGTCTTCGATGGCATCACGTGTAGTGCCGGGTATCTCGGATACGATGGCTTTTTCCTCATTAAGAATAGTATTCAGTAATGTGGATTTACCAACATTGGGTTTGCCAATGATAGTCACCGGGATGCCGTTTTTGATGACGTTACCAAGTGAAAATGAGGATATTAGTGTTGATATCTCGCTTTCAAGCTCATCCAGGAGGTGTATCAGATCAGGGCGACTCGCGAATTCGACATTTTCCTCACTAAAGTCGAGCTCAAGTTCAATCAGTGAGGTGAATTCCACCAACTTAGAGCGTAATGTGCTGATCTTCTTTGAGAAGCCCCCTCTCATCTGTGACAGGGCCAGTTGGTGGGAGGACCTGGAGTGAGAGGATATAAGATCGGCAACTGCCTCGGCCTGTGAAAGATCGAATTTTCCGTTCATATATGCCCGCAAAGTGAACTCACCAGGGTTTGCAAGTCGCAGACCCTGAGCTAAAAGCAACTCTATGATCTTTTGCTGAATATAAGGAGAGCCGTGGCAAGAGATCTCTGCCACATCTTCACCGGTATAAGAGTGAGGCGCCTTGAAAAGGGTAAGAAGGACTTCATCCAGAAGAGTGTTGTCTATACCTATGGTGCCGAAATGGACTGTATGTGAGACTATTGCAGATATATCTGTATGCTCGCTTACAGAATGAAATATCTTTTTACAGGTTTCGATTGTATCCGGACCTGAAAGCCTGATGACTGCTATCGCTCCCAGTCCCGGAGGGGTTGAGATGGCGCAGATGGTATCGTTGCCGGTAAGGTGGTACATCGGACTCTTTTTTACAAAAATATCAAAAATATCAGAATCTATTTTGAAAAGGATATATCTTTGAAGCTAGAAATGAATTTATAATTCTTAATTCCTAAATCCTAATTCCTAATTATAAATGAGCATTCTGGTAAATAAGGACTCAAAGGTACTTGTACAGGGCTTTACAGGCAGTGAGGGCACTTTCCATACAGGTCAGATGATCGAGTATGGAACGAATATAGTAGGAGGAGTAACACCGGGCAAGGGAGGGCAGATGCATCTGGACAGGCCGATATTCAATACTGTAGCTGATGCTGTCAAGACCACCGGGGCGGATGTTTCGATCATATTTGTTCCGCCACCTTTTGCGGCTGATGCGATCATGGAGGCAGCAGACTCAGGAATCAAAGTCATCGTTTGCATAACTGAAGGAATCCCTATAAGAGATATGGTTTTTGTAAAAGACTATGTGAAAGCGAGGAATGTGCGTCTGATCGGGCCCAACTGTCCCGGAGTCATCACACCGCCGCATACGAAGGTCGGAATCATGCCCGGATTCATTCATACCCCCGGTACGATAGGGATCGTCTCACGTTCGGGAACACTTGCCTATGAAGCCGTTGACCAGATCACCAAGGCAGGACTCGGGCAGTCGACAGGTTTGGGAATAGGCGGAGATCCGATACCGGGGACAACTGCGCTGGAGGCAATTCAGCTTTTTATGGAAGACCCTGAAACAGAGGGGATTGTCCTGATTGGTGAGATCGGGGGTAACATGGAGACTGAAGCCGGTTACTGGATCAAAGAACATGGTACCAAGCCGGTTGTGAGCTTCATTGCCGGGGCAACAGCCCCCAAGGGCAGGACCATGGGGCATGCCGGAGCCATCATCGGAGGTAAATCCGATACCGCGGAAGAAAACACAGCAATCCTACGGCTTTGGGGCGCAACTGTTGTGGATTCGCCGGCGGACATCGGGGCGGAGAAGGGCCAATGTTTGACGCGGGGCCCCAAAGTCGTAACACGTGACACGTGACCCGTTGTTGTTCTT
>JBEKQA010000093.1:0-14480 GCA_049520195.1 Bacteroidales bacterium | reverse complement strand
GCCTTATATCCTGCAAAATTCTTTGCTATAGATGCTGTAACCTCTTTAGGAAGATTAGAAAGGTCTATCCTTTCTTCCTTATCTATCCATTGTCCGTTCTTGTCAAATTTAGCAGCATGTTTAACTCCATTAAGATTAAACAGAGCCTGATAATTATTATCATACATTCTCCAACTAGTTTCTATGGCCTTTGGATACTCTTTCGAAAATGCCTGTTTAACAACTGCCGGAACTTTATCTGGCGTCACTTTCTGTGCGAAACTTACGGATGATAAGATTAATATCATCACTATCAATGAAATCAATGTTTTCATTTTTACTTGAGTTTAAATTAGTTAAAGTTAAATTCATATTAATATACAAAGATAACTCAATATGAAGGGTTTTATTCCGATTTCTCAAATATGACTCAATTTTAAAAGAGGTATCCTGGATTCTCAGAATAACATATTTGATTGATTATCAGTTATACAAATAACACAAAAAATTATTGAACATCTGGGAATCAAATTTTTATTTTATAATTACCTTTGAAAATAGTTTCAATAAGTCAGTGTCGATATTATGAGCAACGCAACTGAATCTTTACATGACCAGGATTAAAAACAGGGAAGATCAGGTTATAAATATTATTCTGGATACAAATATGAAAGCGGTTAAGCTCTCAAAATTTCCTAAAACAATTGACAGACAACTAAAAATAGTTGGTAGCCTTATATTGCTCACGATTTTATTTCTTCAGGGGGGAGGAATGCTGATTATATATAAGATCCAGCAATATTTCATTCAGGACGAAATGATACAAAGCATAAACAGCGATAAAACCCAATTTCAAAAAGTCATACTTTCTCTTAGTGATTATCAAAAGTGCAGGATCAATGACCGCGAGATTAACATCAACAATAAATTGTATGATATTAAATCTGTAAACATTTCCGGAGCCAGTGTGAAACTTCTCGTTCTCAATGATAGCAGGGAAGAAAATATTTTGATGAAAATAGCAGAATTCACGAACAATACAAGACAACCAAACAGTGTTCTTTACAATAATTTAAAACATCTGCTTTCATTGAACTATCTTCCTCAGGAAAGATATAACAGTTTTATTCTTTATCCTTGGTCCGCTGAGAAATCTATCCTGTTTAATTTGAAGTTCATTTCGACATTTCCGGAAATCCTTACTCCTCCCCCAAGATTAGACTAACCCGGTTTCTTTCAATTCAGAATTATTTCTGTCTTGTCAGTAATTGCATGCCATACAGCAGTAAGGACATGATATTGCATATATTTTTTGTTAAACAATTAGAAAAAACGTCATGAAACATTTTATCTTTCTCCTGATATCCTTATTTTTTTTATCTATAGGTTTTTCGCAAAATAATCTAAGCGGAACAATAACCGACATAAAGGATACAAAACCTGTTGCTTATGCCAACGTATATATACCGGATTTAAAAATCGGCGCATCGACAGATAATAACGGTAAATATTTTTTGCCAAATGTACCACGTGGAACTTATGTAGTTCAAGCCCGGTTAATTGGGTATTCCTTAAAAACTGCAACCGTTAAAATTGAAGGAAACATAACTCTGGATTTTGTTCTCACCCAATCGAATACTGAACTACACGAGGTTGTAATTACAGGCACTTCGATCGCAGCCGATCCTGCAAAAACGCCTCAATCTGTTACGGAAGTGACTAATCAATACCTGAATGAAAATTCATCTACTAACGTTATAGATGCAATTGCTAACATCCCGGGTGTTTCAGCAATGACTGACGGGCAAAGTATTTCAAAGCCTGTTATCCGGGGTTTAGGTTACAATCGTGTGCTGACTGTGAATGATGGAGTGCAGCAGGTCGATCAGCCATGGTTTGATGAATTTGGCATAGAAGCTGATCCGGATGCAGTTGACAGAGTGGAGATATTAAAAGGTCCCGCTTCAATATCTTATGGTTCTGATGCTGTTTCTGGTGTTATAAATCTTATTCCTGATAAACCTTTGCCTGAAGGGGAAATAAAAGGCGAATTCCTAAATAATTATCAGACTAATAATGGCCTGATCAATAATATGTTTTCTGTAATCGTTACCAAGATAAATATGACGGATATGTGTTAAACTCACAATTTAACGACTTTAATATCGACGGAACCATTGGAATTCACCGCAGGTGGGGCTACACACAACTTCATGGAAGCTATTTTGACATGGCAACAGGAATCGTGGATGGGACAAGGGATTCGTTAACAGGAAAACAATTGTTGGCTATAGCATATCCTGATTTAAATGGAGGACAGCCGACTTATGAATTTCCCACAAACCAGCAACTCAAATCTTACACTCCCCTTGTTATAAACCAACGCATTCAACACACGAAAGTAGTATGGGATAACAGCATTTCTGTTGGAAATGGGCGCATTACCGGGATATTTTCATATCAGAAAAACCAACGTCAGGAAAATAATGATCCGACGATTCCAAACACCTCTGATATTTATTATTACTCAAATGCAGCCACTTATGATGTGCGCTATATTTCTCCGCAGATGGGAGGATTTAATATTTCAGGTGGGGTTAATGGCATTTATCAGGCATCACAAAGTTTAGGGACCCTGATGCTTATTCCGAATTATAATTTATTCCAGATCGGAATTTTCGCCATTGCAAATGAAACCCTGGGGAAAGTCACGATCAGTGGTGGCCTCAGGTATGATACAAGGACCTTTAATGGAATTGATCACTGGGTAGATAGTTTGCAATCGCCTGTGCCTGCAAATACGCCCGGGGGTATTCATGAGTTCCAGGGCTTTACATCACATTTC
Source organism: Bacteroidales bacterium (assembly GCA_049520195.1). GTDB lineage: Bacteria > Bacteroidota > Bacteroidia > Bacteroidales > FEN-979 > FEN-979. Next base: position 11,656 of record JBEKQA010000093.1, on the reverse strand, counting down.
AATGGTATGTCTTTTAGTCTTGGCGCAGCTTATAACATTACCAAGAATATTTATCTGAAAGGAAATATTGCCAGAGGTTTCAGGGCACCAAATGTAGCTGAATGCGGTGCTAACGGAGTGCATGATGGTACCGTTGTCTATGAAATAGGCGACCCAAAGCTTAATCCTGAAACAAGTCTTGAAGAAGATATTTCTTTCGGAATAAATTCAAAAGATGTGAATATTGAACTGAATGCGTTTTACAACGGTATAAATGATTTTATCTATGCTAAAGGGTTGAAAAGTGTGTTTGGCGGAGATTCAATTAATAATTCACTCAATGCTGCAGGGTTAGGAGCTGCTCCTGTTTATAAATATGTTCAGGGGAAAGCTAGTCTTTATGGCGGGGAATTAGCATTGGACATTCACCCCTCATCTATAAAATGGATAGACTTGTATTGTTCTGCAAGTATTGTTGAAGGAGGCTTATCTGGTGTTTCTGATTCTGTCAAGTATTTGCCTTTTGTTCCTCCTGTAAAAATTACGGCTGACCTTATATTCCCAATCAGGAAAATAGGTAATGGAATTAAAAATGCTTATGTAAAAGTGGGTATGATTGACTGTTTCCAGCAAAGTGATGTTTACCAGCAGTATGCAATCTACACAGGTCTAAATACTGCTCAAACGCCTTATGAATACGCAGCGAGCAAGGCGGCAACTGCAGGGTATGTTTTATTTAGTGCAGGGTTGGGCGGCGATATCCAAAGCAAGGGACGCACCTACATCAAAGTTTATTTGATGGTAAATAATCTCTTTAACACCCCTTATATGGATTACATGAGCCGGTTCAAATACTATCCGGTAAATTACACTACCAAAAGAGTCGGTGTGTTTGATATGGGTAGGAATTTCAGCTTGAAACTTGCAGTACCCCTTGATTTTACAAAATAATAACATCGATGTGAGATCAAATTCAAGCTGAATAAAATCACGAGTTGGATTCTTAATGATCAATAGATTTCCACTTGGATTTTGCTACCCATCCTGATAGTGCCTCTGAACATCAGAGCAGTATTAAACGGCGTTGCAATGTTGCCGTTTTTATCTACAGCGATGAGACCACCCTCGGCTCCCTGGGATTTCAATTTTACATTGACGATATTCCCTGCAGCTTCGGTCAGGGTTTGCCCTTTATATTCCATGCGGGCAGAGACATCATAGGCAACAACGTTCCTGATAAAGTATTCGCCATGGCCAGTGCAGGAAACCGCGCAGGTATTGTTGTTGGCATAAGTTCCGGCGCCAATGATCGGAGAGTCTCCCACCCTTCCCTTCATTTTATTGGTCATACCGCCTGTAGATGTCCCGGCAGCAAGGTTACCATGGGTATCCAGGGCAACGGCACCAACAGTTCCATGACTTCTCACAGAGTCAGGTTTATGGTTCATTTCCTGGTTATGGACTTTCTGAAATTCCTCCCAACGTTGTTTAGTATAAAAATACGAGGTGGGCACAATTTCCAGTCCCTGTGCTTTTGCGAATTTCTCAGCACCTCCGTCAATTAAAAGCACATGCTTTGATTTTTCCATCACGGCCCTTGCAGCTGATATTGGATTCTTTATTGTCGTCACACCTGCCACTGCACCAGCTTTTAACGATTGGCCATCCATTATAGAAGCATCCATCTCATTCTTACCTTCCTCCGTAAATACAGATCCCTTCCCTGCATTGAATAAAGGAGAGTCTTCCATCATACGGATACATTTTTCTACGGCATCGAGACTAGATCCCCCACTTGAGAGCACAGCAGCCCCGGCTCTCAGAACTTCTGTCATCTTCGAGATATATTCCTGCTGTTTTTCAATGGGCATTTTCTGTCCAATGGTTCCTCCTGCGCCTCCATGAATGACCAAGACCCATGGTTTTTGATCATTTGACTCTTTCTGCGTTTCTGTATTATTTTGAGAAAAGCTTCCAGTGCTAAAAAAACAACACAAGATACTTAAGATGAAGATCAACATCTTTCCTGACAGAATATTCATCTTTTGGGTTTTCATATCATTTCCGGTTAAATAATTTTCTTAAAAAACGCAGTGAAATTAACAAGTCCGCTAATTTGTAATATTGTTAAAATGACGGATAATACAATGACTGCACGGATAAATCCTGCTCCTTTTTTAACAGCCAAATAAGATGCGATCAATGCTCCGATTACGCTTCCTATCGAAAGGATCAGTCCATAAAGATAATTAACCTGACCATTAATGATAAAGACAAGAAGCGCAAATACTGCATAAAAAAACACAATCAGATTTTTGACAGCATTTGCTTTTACCAAATCATATCCAACACCAAGGACAAGGGCCATTAATAAGAAATACCCTACCCCTACCTGAATGAAACCACCATAAAATCCAACAATAAAGAATATCACCATCTGCCACCAGGTGATCTTATATTGGAGCAGATGTGCATTTTCTTTAAGCCATTTATCAGGTTTATAAAATAGGAAAAACACCATCAGGACCATTGCTACACACATGGCTATTTCAATTACCTTGACATTAACATCAATAGCCAGATATGCTCCGAGAACTGCCCCGATAGTAGCGGGGATACCAAGCCAGACAGGTTTTAATGAAGTAAACATTTTTTGCCTGGTAAAACTGCTAACTGACGAAAAGGTCTGAAAGAAGATACTTATACGGTTAGTACCATTTGCTATATTTGCCGGCAATCCCAGCAGGATCAGGAGTGACAGGCTTATTACAGATCCTCCTCCCGAGAGTGTATTAATGAAGCCTACAAAGATGCCTGAAACAATAAGAACGACAATTTTAATTACCGACATATTAGAACTCAAGATTTATTAACTGCCATTACACTATGTTTCCTGCTAAAGGTAAAATATATAATTAGTCCGACTACCAGCCATATTATAAAGCGCATCCAGTTAGTAATTCCCAGCTGGGCCATAAGGTAAAAATTTATCAGCAGACTCATCACGGGAATAAGCGTCAGCTGCTTCCAGATACTCAAAATTGTGAGAATAATTGCAGACAGGATAAACAAAATAACTGGAAATTCATTTTTAAATAAATCCCAGGTATAAGTCAATAGTGAGGCATCAGTTTTATTTGTACTCCTTTGCAGAAGTTGCTGTAATTCAGGAGGATTCCAATACCAGAGTAAAATAAAAACTCCCACCCAAATTAAAGGCAAATAATATCGAGAGTTGAGGTAGGGAATATGAAAACTGGCATTATCCCTATTACTTTCCAGTTTCCTGTCGGTTCCAAGAATCAGCACTCCACCGGAAACGAGGACAAAAGCAAAGAGTGTCCCGATGCTTGTAAGATCAGTTACTTCAGTAAGATTCAGAAATAATGATGGGGTTGCCACGATTATACCTGTGATTATAGTCGAAAAAGCCGGGGTTTTGAATTTTGGGTGTAAGCGGGAAAAGATCGCAGGAAGAAGACCATCGCGGCTCATACTCATCCATATCCTGGGTTGACCGACCTGAAATACAAGTAAAACACTGGCCATTGCTATTACAGCACTAATTGCAATGACTCCTGACAACTTCGTAAGATGCAGTTTCTGAAATGCATAGGCCAGCGGATCCCCAACTCCTAATCCACTGTAATGAACCATGCCGGTAAGCACCAAACTGATCAGAATGTAGAGGATCGTTGTGATTATCAGTGCATAGATCATCGCACGGGGAAGATCTCTTTTTGGGTTTTTGCATTCTTCTGCCGTTGTAGATATGGCATCAAAACCGATATATGCAAAGAAAACACCTGCTACTCCTTTAAGCACACCGCCTATTCCATTCGGGGCAAAGGGAATCCAGTTTTTAGGATTTATATAAAAAGACCCCACCCCAATGACAAGCAAGAGAATTGCAATTTTCAGCAACACCATTATATTACCGGCCATCTTAGTCTCATAAATTCCTATATATACCAGGTAGGTAATGAAAACCACAATACCGAAAGCTGGAATATTCGCTATTAGTTTGAAACTCCCAAGATGAGGCGCATTAGCCCATGCAAAATAAGCCGATTTCAGACCTTCACTCAGTGTATCGAATTTTGTCCCATGAGCAATTTGAATGGTAGCAGTATGAAAACCCCTGAATGCAGTGACGTAATCAATACTTAAAAATGCCGGAATATGGATACCGATCCCGTCCAACAGATGAGTAAAATAATCTGACCAGGAAATAGCAACTGCAATGTTTCCCACGGCATATTCCATGATGAGGTCCCAGCCAATTATCCAGGCGACCAATTCACCGAAACTTGCAAAGGCGTAAGTGTATGCACTTCCGCTTATAGGAATGCGGGATGCAAAATGGGCATAGCACATGGCTGAGAAACCGCAGGCTATTGCTGTAAAAACAAAAAGAAGCGAAACTGCCGGTCCACCTGTAGCAGCAGCCGTACCGATCGTGCTGAATATTCCGGCACCAACTATCGCTGCAATACCTAGTGCTGTAAGGTCACGAACATTGAGACTCCGGTTCATGTGGGTCGTTTCTCCCAGGTGCCTGTTGGCATCCTTCAGGATATGGTCAATTGATTTTTTGCGAAATAGATCCTGATAACCCACTGATTACTTTGTTTGTGTAAATGTATTAATATTTTCCTTTTGGAAGTTTGTAACTTCGTGCAAAAATTCAACAGATGAAGATTTCGATATTTGGGGCCAGCGGTCGAACAGGAATATTAACAGTATACCAAGCATTGGATAAGGGGCACCAGGTTACGGCTTTTGCACGGAAACCTTCTACCGTCACCATTGAACATAAGAATCTCCGTGTGATACAAGGAGATATACTTGAATATGATAAAGTAAAACAGGCAATAGAAGGTATGGATGTCATTATCAGTGCTTTAGGAGTGGAATCAAAGACACCCAATACCATTTTGTCAGAGGGTACGAAAAACATACTCAAAGCAATGGAAGAGTGCAAAGTGAATCGTTTTATTTGCATGTCTTCTGCCGGTATCTTAGGTAATGATGCAGGGTTTTTATTTGGAAAAATCATCATTCCCCTGTTTCTGAAACAGGTGTTTATAGATAAAGTAAGACAGATGAAGGTCATCATGGAATCAGGTGTTAAGTGGGTTATTGTTCGTCCCAGTGGCCTGACGGATGCACCAAAAACAGGTAAATACAAGATCACGATGGGGGCACCGGTCTCAAAAAGAATTCCACGGGCTGATGTTGCCGATTTCATGTTAAAACTTACAACCGATAAACAATATGACCGGCAAATGCCGGCTATTTCAAGCTACATAACAATATGGACAGTAAAATAAAGAATGAATTCCTGCAGAAGTGGGAAAAATATTTCGGTAAAGCCGAACTACCAATTGTCTATTTTTATTCCGAAAACTCTGGAAATGCGCTCCTGGTGAAATCGGAAAAAGACTGGAGCTGTATCATTTGCGAACTTGCCAGAGTCAGAAAAGGGGAGTCGCTTGCATACAATGGAACAAATCTTCATTGCGGAGGCTCAAAGCGATACCTGGGATATTCCAAAGGCATGCGCCGGAATTTCAAGTATTTTCTTTCCTGTGGGATTCCTGGTGAAATGGAAGGAGAACGATATATCAAAACTCCTGAAATGGTAAAGGGAATTATGAGTAAGATGCAAACCATTCCGACTGAAGGAAAATACATTATCTTTAAAAGATGGGATAATCTGGAGGAAACGGATGAACCGGAAGGTGTCATTTTCTTTGCAATTCCAGATGTTCTTTCCGGTTTATTTACACTTGCAAACTTTGACCAGGAAGAAGGGGATGGCGTGATAGCCCCATTTGGGTCCGGCTGTTCCAGCATTGTTTACAGGACATGGTTGGAGAATCTTAAAGAAAATCCAAAAGCTATTTTAGGTATGTTCGATTGTTCTGCAAGGCCCTGTGTTCCTAAGGACACTTTATCTTTTTCCATACCTATGAAGAAGTTTCTCACCATGATTGAGAATATGGATGAAAGTTTCCTGATCACTGAAACCTGGAAAACCGTGAAGAAAAGGATTAATTAAAGAAAACGGATAGGGAAATACTTCTTCAGGAAGTGGAGACCTCCAATATTTCTTTTACCGCTGCAATTATACCCTCTTCATCATAACCGCATTCATGATGAAGTTCGGCAATTGTGCCCTGTTCGATATAATGGTCAGGAATGCCTAGTTTTTTGATCCGTGCCATATACATGTTTTCAGCCATAAAATCAACGACAATTGACCCCAGTCCGCCAATGGTGGTCCCGTCTTCAATTGTGATAATTTTATTGAATTTCCGGAAGATATCATGAAGCATTTCTGTATCAATGGGTTTCAGGAAGATCATATTATAATGGGCAACCGAAATCCCTTGTTTGGCTAATTTCTGACAGGCCTCAATAGCAGCATTCCCAACATGGCCGATTGTGATAATGGCCATATCAGTGCCTTCCCGTGTCATATTGCCATTTCCCACAGGTAATTCCTTAAAAGATGATTTCCATTGCGGAGTCACGCCTCTTCCCCTTGGATAACGAATTGTAAACGGACCTTTTCCACCGAGCTGGGCTGTATACATAAGATTCCTTAGTTCAGTTTCGTTCATGGGTGCTGAAACCGTCATATTCGGAATGCAATTCAAGTAGGCAAGGTCAAAAGAACCATGGTGAGTGGCGCCATCCTCACCAACTAAACCAGCACGATCAAGGCAAAAGATAACATCCAACTTCTGAAGTGCGACATCATGAATGATCTGATCGTAAGCACGTTGGAGGAAAGTGGAATAGATATTGCAGAATGGGATCATTCCTGAAGCAGCGAGTCCGGCGGAAAAAGTCACAGCATGCTGTTCTTCAATTCCAACATCAAAGGTTCTATCCGGCATCTTTGCCATCATGATGCTGAGTGAGCAACCGGTAGCCATTGCGGGAGTGATGCCAACGATCTTCGGGTTTGCCTCTGCCAGTTCAACTATTGTCCGTCCAAAGACTGTTTGATACTTTGGAGGTTGATTATGACATTTATCCTCCTGGATTTCACCCGTATTTTTATCAAAAACACCCGGTGCATGGTATATGGTTTGTTCTTTCTCAGCGTGAGTATAACCTTTCCCTTTGACTGTCACCACATGCAACAATTTAGGACCGTGTATCTTCTTCATATCCTCCAGCAATTTGACAAGCCGGATCACATCGTGTCCATCAACCGGTCCAAAATAACGGAAATTAAAGGCTTCAAATAGATTACTCCTTTTTAACAGAGTCGATTTTAATGCATTACCCAACTGTTTGACTATGGCTCTTGAATTTTTACCATAACGGGTACCGCCGCCCAAGAGCAACCAGATCTTATCACGGATCTTATTATAAGTTCCAGATGTAACGATATCCGCAAGATAATCCTTGATTGCTCCAACATTTTTATCGATTGCGATCCCATTGTCGTTCAGGATGACCAGAAGATTTGCATTTGACACGCCGGCATTGTTCATTCCCTCCATTGCCATTCCACCTGAAATGGCTCCATCGCCAATGATTGCAACATGGTGACGGTCTCTTTCATTATTCAGGTTAGCTGCTACTCCCATACCTAATGCAGCAGAGATAGATGTGGAAGAATGACCGGTTCCGAAGGCATCATATTTACTTTCAGACATTCTTGGAAATCCGCTGATGCCTTTATACATCCTATTGGTATTGAAGACATCTCTACGACCGGTAATGATTTTATGGGTATAAGCCTGATGCCCTACATCCCAGATAATCTTATCGAAAGGAGTATTAAAAACATAATGAATGGCTACGGTCAACTCTACAGTTCCCAGACTGGCACCCAAATGTCCAGGGTTGGTTGAGATAACATCGATGATGAATTGCCTGATCTCTGAACAAAGACGGGGCAGTTCTTCAATTTTCAGTTTCCGGAGGTCAGAAGGATCATTTACTGATGCAAGAAGTTCACCAATCTTAGGAGTCATCGTCGAGGTTGTACAAATTAATTCATTAATTATCCATCATACTACATTACAACGAGATCAATCTCGTCCGTATTGTGACGGAAGCTAGTCTTCAGAGGAGACCTAATTCGAGGAGGGCAGCTTCCGAGATCATGTCTTTATCCCAGGGCGGGTCAAAGACCAATTCTATTTTAACGTCCTTTACTCCTTCCACCTGTTTTACCTCATTATAAACAACTGAAGGCATATCCTCAGCGACAGGGCAATTGGGTGTGGTGAGGGTCATCCTAATATGAACCACTGATTGATCGTCAATTATTAGTTCATAAACCAGTCCCAGGTCATAAATATTGACCGGGATTTCCGGATCATGCACCCGTTTGAGTGCTTCGATAACTTTATCTTCCAATTTATTTTCCTGATCTGCCATATATTCATTTTTTTCAGGAGATAACAAAGTTACGATTTTTCTGAATTCAACTTTTATTCTGATCGGGTTTCATCCTGCTTTTTTACTCCTTTTTCTTTCCGTTTCATCTAAGATTATTTTCCTTAAACGGATTGATGCCGGAGTCACTTCAACGTACTCATCTCCCTGAATACATTCCATTGATTCCTCCAGGGAAAACCTGACTGCGGGAACGATCACGGCTTTATCATCTGAACCTGAAGCACGAACATTGCTAAGCTTCTTTGTCTTTGTCAGGTTAATAACAATATCATCACCACGGGTATTTTCTCCAACAATCTGGCCTTCATAAATATTTTCACCCGGTTCCACGAAAAATTTCCCCCGTGACTGGAGCTTATCGATGGAATAGGTAATGGCCATTCCTGTTTCTCCTGCAATCAAAGACCCATTGTTTCTGCTTGACATATCTCCTTTCCATGGTTCATAGCCTTTAAAACGGTGAGCTATAACTGCTTCTCCTTCCGTAGCTGTAAGTAATGGGTTACGTAGACCGATCAATCCCCGTGCAGGAATATCAAATTCGAGAATGGTGCGATCACGCTTGGTTTCAAGGTGAATAAGGTCCCCTCTTCGCCGGCTAACAATTTCAATAACCTTACCTGAGAACGATTCAGGAACAGCGACCCTTAAAAGTTCAATGGGTTCATGAATCTTCCCATCTTTCATTTTCGTCAGAACATTTGGCTGACCGAGCTGAAATTCATAACCTTCACGGCGCATTGTCTCGACCAGAATTGCAAGGTGAAGGATTCCACGACCATAAACCTGAAATTTATCAGGCGAGTCCATCTCCTCGACTTTGAGTGCAAGATTCTTCTCGGTTTCCTTAAAGAGTCTATCACGGATATGACGGGAAGTGACGAAAGTGCCTTCTTTTCCCGCAAAAGGAGAATTGTTGATCGTGAAAAGCATACTCATGGTTGGCTCATCGACACTAATGGGTTTCAATCCCTCCGGATTCTCAGCGTCAGCTATTGTATCCCCGATCTCGAAATTCTCAGGGCCCAGTACGGCACAAATCTCACCGGCTTCTACTTCAAATTTCACTTTCACTTTTCCCAATCCTTCAAACAAATATAATTCCTTTATAGCGGATTTCATGATGCTCCCATCACTTTTAACCATCGAGACCTGCATACCTGCCTGAATAGAGCCCCGAGAAATACGGCCAACTGCTATCCTGCCGACATAAGATGAATAATCCAATGAGCTGATTTGCATTTGAAGGGTTCCAGGCTCAGCCGAAGGAGCCGGGATATGTTCAATAATTGTATCGAGAAGATAAGTGACATCCGTTGTGGGTTTCTTCCAATCAGCTGACATCCAGCCCTGTTTTGATGAACCAAAGACTGTAGGAAAATTCAGTTGGTCTTCGCTGGCATCGAGGCTGAACATAAGTTCGAAGACAGCTTCGTTTACTTCATTAGGGGAGCAATTGGGTTTATCGACTTTGTTTATAACAACTATAGGTTTTTTGCCGAGTTCAATTGCTTTTTGAAGAACGAAACGTGTCTGTGGCATCGGGCCTTCAAAAGCATCCACTAATAGTAAAACACCATCTGCCATATTGAGAACTCTCTCGACCTCACCTCCAAAGTCAGAGTGACCCGGTGTGTCGATAATGTTGATTTTCACTCCTTTATATGTGACCGAAACGTTCTTAGCGAGAATTGTAATTCCTCTTTCCCGTTCAAGGTCGTTAGAGTCAAGGATAAGATCACCTACGATCTGGTTGGCCCGAAATAGTTTTACCTGGTGAAGTATCCGGTCAACCAGTGTTGTTTTACCATGATCGACATGAGCAATTATTGCTATATTTCTGATATTCTGCACGTAATGAATTTAAAGCGTTCTTTTGAAATCGGCTGCAAAGGTACTTCTAAATATGCTTAAAACCTCATTTATCGGGGAAAAGATTAGAGGCACCTGGTGCCAGTGACAGAGTAACAGAGTAACAGAGTGACAGAGTAACAAAGATAAGTTTTAAATGATTAAGTTTTAAGAAAAAGAGACAGATTGAGGTAGGTAATGAATCTAGAATTTGTGAAGAGTGAAGCGGAAAGAAGTGTTAAGTTTTAAGTTTTAAGCGGTTAAGTATGATGAGTAGCTGTAAAGTGGGAGAATTAGTTTGTTCGTAACTTTCTACTTTTTAATGCTAATAGGGTATTTTTATGTTGTATCTTTATGTGCTATTCACTAAACCCATAGATTATGGCTATATCTTATAACAATTTGATCACGAAGAACTTTCATGGAAGGATAGGAGATATTGTTCTCCGGTGGGTTGGAGGGAGGTCGGTCATGTCGAAGCGGCCGGATTGCTCTAAGGTAGTAAAGAGCCCGGCACAGCTGGCGAATCAGGACAGATTTAGGAAGGGGGTCAAGTATGGCCAGGCTGCAAAGAGAGATCCGGAGCGGTACGAATTTTACAGAAAAAAGAAGAAAAGTCATCAGAGTGCCTATAATGCAGCTATTTCGGATTTTCTGTTAAAGCCGAAGATTGAGTCTATTGATATAGGCGGTTATGTTGGAGTTCAAGGGAATATGATAGGCATCAAAGCATGGGACAAGTACAAGGTTGAGTCGGTTAGTGTGTTGATAATGAACAGGATGGGACATGTTATCGAGAAAGGGACGGCTGTTGCGAGGCCATTTTCAGAAGGAAGGGAATGGAATTATAAGGCGACAATGGAGAATCTTTCCTATCAAGGTGGAAAAGTTTTAGTATGGGTTACTGATTTGCCAGGGAATGTGGTGCAGGGAGTTGTTAATCTTGATGGCACATAGTCGTAACGCTAATAACGCCACCTCTAACCCCTCCCCCAAGAGGGAGGGGAAAGAAAAAAATTCAAAGTTAATTTCTTTAAAAGTTGAAGTTCCTGCATGGAAGAGGTATATCCGGGCGGGAAATTTTTATATTAAATCAGTCTGTTTTTTCCTGTTTTTTCCAGTTCTTGGTGATTTTGGTTAGGTCAAATGAGGTTTATTTGATGATTGACCCGTGGGTATAGCATGACTATGGTTAAAACGAATGAAGAACGAACAAAGAACGAAGGAATACTATAGGGTACCTCTAATAACTAATTTTGAAAAAAAATAATTTGACTGTTATAATTAACAAGTATTTAACTGCAAATTGAATCAGCTTTTTTGATTTTATTTGATCATTTTAGTGTCGTTCTTTGACAATTTTGCAATTAAAGATTCTCTTCAAGGTCCATTATAG
>JBEKQA010000092.1:0-22838 GCA_049520195.1 Bacteroidales bacterium | reverse complement strand
CTTGCAACCTTGTATTTGTCATAGGCTTCAACCTTAATGATGTCTCCTTCTTGCCCATTGTACTTTGAAGTATCTATTGTTTCTATTTCGGGCTTCAACAGGTAATCTGAAATTGAAGCATTCCAGCTACTCTGGTTCTCTCTGGCTTGGTTCTTGTAAAACAGGTCCAGTTCCGCATCAGCAATTACCTTGTGTCCAAATACCGTTGCTTTTCTGAATCGGTCCTGGCACTCCAGTTGAGCTTCGCTCCATTTTCTATTCCTGGTGTTTGGCAAGGAAGACATAACCATCTTATTTCCAAATACCCTTAAAACGATATTACCAACTTTTCCATGAAAATTCTTTACTACTAAATTGGTTTCTGATATGGCCATAATATTTACATTAAAAATTATTTTATAAAGATAATGTAAAAGCAAGCAAATTCAACATATTTGTTAATTACTCTTGAAAAAATATTTTATATCATTTTATTTACAATCGAATTATATTTATTAATTTTAGACTGGAAAACATTTAGTTAGAATTTATGAAAAGATATATCTGGCCTTTCCTTCTGATTATCACCTATTTATCATCTTCAATCGACGGCAGGTCGCAGTCTGATCATCTTATTATAGGCGACACTTCAAATCCTGTCGTCGTGGTCAGCCTTCACAATTATACGTTGGGTACTGTATTTGAGCATACTTTTTTTAATTTGGATATGGATGGTAATGGAGTTGCAGACTTTACATTCCAAAGCTTTTACGAATATTATGACAGCCATGGTTCGGCTTATTTAACATTATGGTCAGCAGATAGTGCTTTTTTTGTTGTCGATACAGTTATTTCAGATTCAGGTTATTATGTTTATTCTCTTTGTCAGCATTTCAATGCTCCTTTGCCTGTTGTGAGAATTTATAACGGGTCAGATACCCTGTATTCTGCTGCATGTAATTATTCGGCCCCCATGTGGATAACCCATTGGTCTTTTAACTCCGATGGAGATTATCAATGCATATATGAAAACTTGATTAATTGGATAACAGGATCTCCTCATTACATTGGGATCCGGAAAAAATTTGGGAATAAAACTTATCTGGGTTGGATTCATGTAAATGTATTGGATGATTGGCATATCCAACTGATCGAATATGCCTTGCAACCTTATCTTTACATCCCCTCCGACACATTATTCCTGAAACATTCTGCTGAAAGTACCGATAGCATTTATATAGTTTCAAATACCCACTGGTACATTGATTCATCATTTTTGCCTTCCTGGCTGAGCTGTAATCAGGCATCAGGAACCGGGAATGATACCGTTACCTTCACTGCAAAATCATCAAACCCTGATACTTCCACTCGAAGTGCACGCATTGCAGTCATAATGCCACTAATGCACGATACTGTCAATGTTACGATCATCCAAAAAGGTGGAGCTTTTAGTATCGACATTCTTTCATTTGCCCCAATCATCCTAAAGCCTAATCCATCATCAGACAAGATTACAATCGAAACATACTTTGAACCTCCCGAAGGACAGCTTTCTATATTAAACCTTATCGGTCAGGAACTTATGAGGCAAACAATCACAAATAAATCAACCACGATTGACATCAATAATCTGCCTCACGGGACTTATATCGTAAAATTGCAAAGCCAAAAGTCAGTACAGGTTGGGAAGATGATTAAAGAATGACAGGCATTATTGATTCGTCTCGCGAGGTGTAGATTTGAGTACTATGATTTTAAATAAAACCAGCGATACCCAAGATTCAGATTTGTCTTTCCCTCAACTCCAAAAACCTCATCAAACATTATCTTTTTGACTTTCAAATCAATAACTGTCTTGATAACTTCCACCGGAATTTGATTGCCGGTTATAGATTTTTCAACCATAGAAGTGTCGCTTGCCGGATACCAGATTCTGAAAGAAGTAATCTCCTTATTATTGTTATTATCAACAGAAAGCTTCAAACACCCTGTTAACTGGTTAACTGTAAGAGTATCTGTTGTTTGGTAACAAATTCCAATAGTCTTATTTTCATAAGATCCATGACAGGACCTCGTCGGTCCAGCCGTGAATATTTGAGGTGAATTCGATTTATTGCCTTGCCCCAGACAGAAATTCGAAATTATAATTAAAACCAAGACGTGAAACAGGACCTTTTCCATATGATTAAATTTTAATAGTGTGGCTAACAACCTTAAAACCTCAATTCCAGAAGTTATTTTTCATCCGGCTTTTGATCCTTCTCAATCTAATCACACTGCGCTTATGCTTTTTATATTCCCTCCCGGTCCAAAAATATAAAGAACATTTAATGATATAACGGCTACTAATATATGAATATTATATATAGTATGCATAAAAGTTAATTATTAGAACCCCTCCTCAAATCTTATTTTCATATCATCTATTAAGAAGTCTTTCTTTCCCTTGTTCCAGATATAAATGTTGATCTTAGTTTCCGGTGTCAAACCCCTCGGGAGCATGAATGTTTTTATTACAGAAACCCATGAGGTACAATTCATATAACCTGTTTCCAATGGTTGCTGCTCTTTGGCAAATATTGTCGTGTCTTTTTGGCAGGAACAAACCAGCCATGCATCTAAAGGGCCTTGATTATTCTTCTTCACCATCAGATCAACCTGAATACTTTTAGGAATTTCACCTTTGAAATCCCTCACGATTACCGAATATTCACAACCTGTCTCATGATCCTTGTCAAGTACGGCACTCCATGAACCTGAATTACTTGCAGTATTCGTTAAAACATTCCTGTTGTTAATAAGCTCATTTTCAAAATCATTCCTGAAAGTATAGGGCAGCTTTGATCCTGGAACTAAGTAAATTCTTTTCAATTGCTTTTTATAGTAATCCCAATCCCAGGTCGATCCGAAATTACAACGGCTTGCCATCAGCGACAAACTAAAATTAAAGGCAGTCATAATGATGACAAGGACAAAAAATGATATCTTTAAGATCTTTCTCCTGGATTCAATTATCTTCTTTGCCAGGAAACCGAACGGTATACAAAGGACCGGTAAATACTCAATAAAAGCCCTGTGTCCGTAACCGCAACCAAGATACCAGAACTTATAGGATGCCGGTATGTATGAGATCAAGAGAAAAAATATCAGGATCAGGAGACCATTTTTAAACTTCCTGAAGATCATAAAAAACATTCCCGAAATGAAGAATAGATTTACCGGGCTCCAGGGAATTAGACCATTGAGTGTTGAAAACCAGACTTCTATCATTTTCGGATGATTCCAGTTTGAGAATCCTACTCCATATTGCAAATGAATAAATGAGCCATACATCTTTTTCCAGAAAAATATTTGCGGTATAAACATTATCAGTATGATTCCCAGGATGATAAATAAATATTTCGGTTTAAGGATTAGTTTTATCCTGGAAATAACTTCTTTTCCATCAATTGCATCCCAGAATGGGAAGAGAATCGCAATCAAACAGTTAGTCGGACGGATAATGATCATCAGACCATATGCAATCGACATTAGTAAGTAATATCGGTACCGTGAAGTGTCTTTCAAAAATTCCGTCATCGCATAAAGAAATAAAGAGATGGCGACGAAGGAATATAAATGCGACATCAAAGAATCGATAATAGAATAAAAGAAGAGGTTTGTTCCCAGGAATACCACTAGGACTAAAATATATTGCAAGTATTCTTTAAAGTAATTTCTTAAAAACTTTTTCAAAAAGAACAATCCTAGCACGAGGTAAAAAACCCCTGCAATATCAAATATCTTATTGTAAATCAGCGAAAAACCACCAAGTTCATCCTGGCCTGTTGCCAGAGATACAATGTGTCCTATCAGGAAAAAAGGCGAGATGAGCAATGAAACTCCATAGAAATATTGTGTCGAAATTCTGTTTGTATTATGATCTATTTCAAATCCATAACCTGTTTTTTCATCAATCCCTTGAGGAGCTTTCCTTGCATCAAAATGATAAAAAAATGTTGAAGGAAGGTAACAATAATAGCCAGCCCCGTCAGCCCAGATTTCGCTGTCATTATTCAGGATCCCTCGGTTCTGATTTGCCATCAATGTTAATAAACATCCCAGCAGGAACAGGATCACAAAAAACAGTAATTCTCTGGAACCAGTTTTTCTGGAAATCATTACTATAGAATCACTTAAGATATCTTTTCTCGAAGACATTATATTTGAAGATACACCAGATTGTTCTGAACCCGTCTTTCATCCCAATCTTCTTGCCCTCTTCATAAGTCCTTCCATAATAGGAAATTCCGACTTCATAAATACGGATCCCTTTGATGCTGGCAACCTTCGAAGTGATTTCCGGCTCAAAGCCAAATCTCTTCTCCTTCAAATATATCTTCTTTATGATCTCCGAACGGAATAGTTTATAGCAGGTTTCCATGTCTGAACCACATCAGCAAAACCATCAAGAACCGGCTTGAGAAGGATATTATATTCTTCCGGATCATACTCAAGATCAGCGTCCTGAATAACAGTATATTCCCCGGTCGCAAGTTCAATTCCCTTATGGATTGCCGCCCCTTTACCCATGTTGACCGGCTGATTGAAAAGCCGGATCTCTGCTTCAGGGTGCTGCCGGATATATTCGCTGATAACTTTCTCAGTATCATCACGACTGCAGTCATTAACGATAATGACCTCCTTTAAGATGCCACCAGTGAGTCTGACTGCAAGTACTTTATTTAGGATCAAATGGATAGTCGCAGCTTCGTTATAGGCCGGGATCAGGATAGACAGCTTCTGTGCGCACATTGTGTGAATTTATCTTTCAAAACTATGAACTTTCCAGTAATTAAATGTCATTCAAAGAAATAGACCCTCTTAACTCTCCTTGAAATACCCGTAAGTATCTCATAGGGGATAGTTCCCATATCTTCTGCCATATGCTTTACGGAATAGGAATCCCCAAAAATGATCACTTCATCACCCTCCTGTGGAGGGTTATCGTGTTGTAAATTAACATGGTCGGTAATATCTACCATGCAGCTATCCATGCTGATATTCCCTATGGTTCTGGCAGGAATACCTTTGATCATCACCTTCCCCTTTCCATTGCCCAGTCTGCGGTTGAAACCGTCAGCATAACCCACAGGGATAATTGCGATTACCCTGTCTGTCACTACCACACCTTTTCTATTGTAACCTATTGTTTCACCTGCTTTTACCGTCTTAATCTGTGATATTATTGTCTTCAACGTGCTGACATTCCGCAGGTTATTTTGTTCCTCATCATTAAATCCCACCCCATACAACCCGATCCCAAGCCGGACCATATCCATCTGGAACTCAGAGAATCGTGTAACCCCGGCCGAGTTCAGGATGTGCGTGAGAAAGGCATATCCAAGTCCATCACGCATTTTGTCAGTGACTTCTTTCAGACAGCTTATCTGACTAAGCGTGAATTCATCTTCAGCAGGATCTTCACTGGCAGCAAGATGAGAAAATACCGATTGTACCCTGATATGAGGATTTTCTTTGATCCTTTTTATCAATCCTTTGACCTCTGTAACATCAAATCCCAAACGATGCATACCGGTGTCGATTTTTATGTGTACAAAAACCGGGCCGCCATTTTCCGCCTGCTTTTCAATGGTTTGCTCCAACAACCCCAGTACCCGTAAATTGTAGATTTCAGGTTCAAGATTGTATTGCAGAAGCAAGTCAAAACTCTCTTCTTCAGGATTCATTACCATTATAGGCAGCGTGATCCCTGCTTTTCGAAGTTCAACGCCTTCATCGGCATAGGCAACAGCAAGATAGTCAACACGATGAAACTGAAGGAGATTGGCAATCTCGAAACTGCCGCTGCCATAGGAAAAGGCTTTAACCATTGCCAGTGTCTTTGTCCCTGGTAAAAGCTTTGAACGGTAATAATTCAGGTTATGAACAAGTGCATCAAGGTTGATCTCGAGGATGGTTTCATGCGATTTTTGCTGAAGTGCCCTGCTGATTCTTTCAAAACCGAATATCCTCGCCCCCTTTAAAAGTATCGCCTCATCATGTAAGGATGAAAGTGGAAACCATTCAAAGAATTCCTCAGTGGTCTTAAGGAAAGTTTTTTCCATCTGGAACTGCCCCGCCTGTTTACTTATTTCATTCCCGATCCCTATGATCCTTGAAATTCCTTTCCCTTTCAGGATTCCTGAGATCTCCTGGTAAAGGTTCGAGGGTTCACGGCCACTTTGAAGGATATCCGAAAGGATAATGGTCTTTTTTCTGTGCTGGGTCTGCTGATTCAGGAAATCAAGGGCAATCCCAAGTGAATTAATATCAGAGTTATAACTGTCATTGACCAGTGAGCAATGATTGATGGCCTCTTTTAACTCAAGCCGCATGGCAATAGGGACCAGGGCTTTCATCCGTGATGAAATGACATCTTCTCTGTATCCCAGGTATAACATAAGTGACCAGCAATGAATGGCATTTTCAATTGAGGCCTCATCAATAAAAGGAATGACTATCGACATTTCAAGTTCATCATAAATTCCTTTGATCGTAGTCTCCGTCAATCCTGTTGATTTGATATCAGTTATATGCAGATCAGATCCTTTTTCCCTACCCCATGTGAATTTTCTGACATTTTCTAATGCACTGTCATTCACCACATTATTATGGATCACAGCATGGTCACTGCAATAGATCAAAGTATCAGAGTTGACAAAAAGCTTTAGTTTTTCCTTAGCCTTTTGGTCCAGATCCCTGAATCCTTCATCATGGGCATGGCCTATATTGGTGATGATCCCGATTGTCGGCCGGATCATTACTTCCAGTTTTTCCATCTCCCCTGGAAGAGAGATCCCTGCTTCAAATAATGCAAGATTGCTGGCTGGGTCCATATTCAGGACAGAAAGAGGCACACCGATTTGGGAATTGAAACTTTTTGGACTTCTGACTATCTTTTTATCCCGGTTCATTAGCTGGAATAGCCATTCTTTTACTATGGTCTTGCCATTGCTGCCTGTGATGCCAATAACAGGAATACTGAATCGGGAACGGTGCGCGGCACCCAGTTTCTGTAATGCATTCAGGGTATCTTTTACAAGAATGAAATTTGCATCCTGACTTACAGACTCATTTTCATAGTTTGTCTCTTGTGTAGTACCATTTTGAGTCGGTAATGTAGATACCAGAAAATTTCTTACTCCCTTTCGGTAGAGTTCATTTATATATCTATGTCCGTCATTTCGATCGGTCACCAGCGCTATGAACAGGGTTGCTTCAGGGTGAATGAGGCGGCGGCTGTCTATAAGGATCTCTTTGATAGTAACTGTTTCTTCCCTTGCTAAATAAAGGGTCCCATTCGTATGGAATGCGATTTCCGGAAGGGAATATGAAAGATCCATCAGGGTTGGGGGCTTTCTGGTTCTATCGGTTTAGTGTGTAAGGCATTAGCCTGCAATTCATCATAAGCAATGCGATTGTTGAATATCGTCGCTGCCAGATAAACTGCATTACGAAAGCCTTCAGGACTTGCTTCATTTTTACCTGCAATCTCATAGGCAGTCCCATGAGCAGGCGAGGTTCTGATAAATGGTAACCCTGCTGTGAAATTGACTCCTTCGTCAAAAGAAAGTAGTTTGAATGGGATCATCCCCTGGTCATGATAAACTGCCAAGATACCATCAAAACGATTGAATGTCCCCGATCCGAAGAATCCGTCAGCAGGGTACGGCCCGAATACTAGGTTTTGCTGCATATATGCTTTCTCAATAGCAGGTTTCAGGATTGTATTGTCTTCATTTCCGATAAGTCCGTCATCACCCGCATGCGGATTCACGGAAAGGACAGCAATTCTTGGTTTCTGGATACCGAAATCCCGTATAAGGGAATTATTCATTATGTTGATCTTGCGGGATATCAGGTCCTCTGTCAATGACGATACTACCTTGTTGATCGGAATATGCCCTGTGATAACTCCTATGCGCACAGTATCGCTGACCATAAGCATAAGATAGTCAGAAACACCGGCTTTTTGTGCAAGATATTCAGTATGGCCTGGAAAAGAGAAGTTGGATGACTGTATGTTCTGCTTGTTGATAGGCGCAGTCACCAGTACATCAAGATTATGGCTGATAAGATCAGTCACAGCCATTTCAAGAGAAAGCAATGAAAGCTCACCTCCAATGGGTGTTGACTTGCCAATATCGATCTTGATCTCGTCTTCAACTATATTAACAATGTTGGGACGACGGGGATGGGCAAGGTCAGCTTTCTTTACAAGGTTGAAGTTAAAATCGGGTATATTCAGGGTTTTTCTGTGGTATGAGGCAACTTTTGAAGATCCGTAAACTATCATAGTATAGGTCTCCATCATACGCGGATCCTGAAGGGTCTTGATAATGATCTCATAGCCAATGCCATTTATATCTCCATGTGTAATTCCTACTCTGATCCTTTGTTCTTTTTCAGGGGTTGGGTTCATATTTCTGGTTTTTGCAAATATATTGCTAAATTTTCTGTGACCGGATAGCTACTCCTGTTATTCTGTTTTCTGTTTTGCCTGTTTCTTAATAAAATCAAACAATAATCTCACACCCACTCCGGTTCCCCCTTGTCCGCGGTAAGAATCTCTTTTATCAAGAAATGCTGGACCTGCAATATCAAGGTGAATATACGGATAGTCAGTAAATTTCTCCAGAAATTTGCCTGCAGTGATAGCGCCGGCTTCCGCTGGGCCAACATTTTTTATATCTGCGACTTCTGATTTTATTCCATCACTGTATTCATCCCAGGTTGGAAACTCAACAATTCGTTCATAGGTCTCCATCCCGGATTCTTTCAACTGCTCAAGATCTTTGGCAGCTTTTGTCTGCATGGCCACGATTCCAATTTTACCGACAGCACGGATGGCTGACCCGGTAAGGGTTGCAAGGTCTATCACCAATGCAGGTTTATATTTTTTTGCATAGTCAAGAGCATCTGCCAGTATTAGCCTGCCTTCTGCATCAGTATTCAAAACTTCAACTGTTAATCCGCTTTGCATCTTAATTATATCACCGGGTACAATGGCTTTAGGTCCTGGCCGGTTATCGGTAGCAGGCATCAAGCCAATCACATGCACGGGTAATTCTGCAATCGCAATTGCAAATATTGCCGAGGCTACGGCAGCAGCACCCGACATATCCTCTTTCATGGTGCTCATTGAATCTCCAGGCTTCAGATTCATTCCTCCTGAATCAAAGACCACTCCTTTACCGACGAACACGAACGGAGTTTTATTAACAAATTGCTCTGGCTTCCATTCCATGATTGTGAACGTCGGAGGTACCTCACTACCTTTATTCACAGCAAGTAAGCCTCCCATCTGAAGGGCTTCGATCTTACTCTTATTCATAATCTCAACTTTGGCCCCACATTTCTTCGCCATCTTCTCGACTTCCTTTGCAAAAGACACAGCCGTAAGAAAAGAATTCGGTTCGTTGATCAGCGTTCTGCAGCGATATACGGCATCGGTAACAGCTAAGAGACTTCTTATATCTGTATTTTTAATTTTATCCGAACAGATCCAGATTGTTCCGAGAGTATTTGTTTTCTCTCTTTTCCCCTTGTATTTAAGAAACTGGTACTGTCCGAGTAAAAGGCCTTCGGCAAATGTCAAAACTTCCAAAGTCTGGCCTTCTGCATCATAAAGTACAATCTCCTTTTGTTTTGACTCATTCAAAAGAAATCCGAATTTGTCTCCTGATTTTCTCAGTATTTCTTTGACCTTGTAAGGATCGTTTTCTTCTTTGATCACCTGTACGAAAAGCCAATGGTCCAGCCTGTTAAAAGAATAAAACTCCTGTTTTTCTTTTTTCTCCTGATGACTGATATAGGTAAGTTCTTCTTTGCTGAAATATCCCTTAGGTATATTGTCAACAGACTTTATGATAAAAATGATATTTGCCTTCTTCGGTAGACTCGTTATTTTTAAAAGATCAGGATACATGATTTTTCGTATTTTTGGGATGGTATTAATGCGCAAAGGTAGTCAAATTTGACCTTTTCATATATATCTTAGCGTCATCAAATCTGATCTATGAATCTGGATCTCCTTATTAAGAAAGCTTTGAGACTCGAATTTCTGAATGCATCCCAGGCACTTGAGTTGTATCACAGGCTACCCTTAGGGGAATTGATCTATGTAGCCAACCAACTGAAGAAGATCCATCATCCTGAAAATGTTGTTACCTGGATCATAGACAGGAATGTCAACATCACGAATGCCTGTATCTCAGGCTGTAAATTCTGTAATTTCTACCGCCCTGTAAATAATAAGCAGGTTTATATTACCACACTTGAAGATTACGCCGCTAAGATTGAAGAAATGAGATGTATTGGTGGTAACCAGTTGCTCTTACAAGGCGGACTTCATCCCGATCTGGGAATTGACTGGTACGTTGACAACTTCATGCCCTGGGACCTCCTGAGATTGTTCATCTTGCTAAAATGGCTTCCCTCAGCTATAAAGAAGTGCTGATAAAATTGATGGAAGCCGGTCTTAGTAGTCTTCCTGGCGCAGGAGCAGAGATCCTTTCCGACCGGGCAAGGAAGATCTTATCTCCGGTAAAATGTTCTGTCAGGGAATGGCTGGACGTTATGAGAACAGCACATAACCTGGGTCTGACGACATCCGCCACGATGATGTTCGGCCACATAGAAACCATTGACGAACGGATGATGCATTTGGTTTATATTCGCGAGGTGCAGGCAATAAAACCAGCCATTGCCACCGGGTTTATCTCTTTCATACCGTGGCCCTTCCAGGATAAAGATACAATGCTGGCGAAGAAATCCGGGGTGCGGAACAAAGTAACATCAGAGGAATATATCCGGATGATTGCAATCAGCCGGATCATGCTTCCCAATATTTCTAATATCCAGGCATCATGGCTTACCGTAGGAAAAGAAACAGCACAAATGTGCCTTCATGCAGGTGCCAACGACTTCGGATCAATAATGATCGAAGAAAATGTGGTATCTGTTGCAGGCGTCACTCATAAGTTTGATGTCGAAGGCATCCAGGCGGCTATTCGTGAGGCGGGATTTCGTCCTGTACGACGGAACCAGAATTTTGAACCTGTTTAACTTAATCAATATTCCTGGCTGAATATAGTGTCATCCGATCCAAATCCAGGGCCACGAGGACCCCCAAGCCAGGATAATTGTTATATACACAACCTCCATCAAGATTTAACACTTTTACTCCGGGAGTTCTTAACCTTTCAAGGATTGACGATATAGGAACCGGAGTGTGACCGTGAATTAATTTCCTTTCGCCGAGAATATCCTCCGGATAATCTTCTTTACGCCTATAAAGCATACTATGTATATCGGAAAGAGGCTGTTTTACATGAGGATCCAGGCCAGCATGAACGAAGATAAAGTCTTCGGTCTTTTCATGAAGTGGCCAGGTTCGGATGAAATCAATATATTCCTTCGGGATCTGGAAAACTGATTCTCGTTTATTCGCCATGAAACGACTTACTCCAAAACTGATGAGTGTTTTTGCACAGCCATTTAGTGTCCATGTATGAAAATAATCTCCATCTTCCAATGACCGGAGCATCATATATTCATGATTCCCCATGATTGGCTTTACAGTCATGACTCCAGACAATTGTCTGATAAAATCGAGAACCTCTTTACTTTTTGCTCCGCGGTCAATAGTATCGCCAAGAAGAAATAAAGTATCCCCGGGCTTCATGTGAAGCTCTTCTTCAACCAGATACTTAAATGTATGGAAACAGCCATGAATATCGCCTATGACATATCTTATTCCTTTACGCATAAAGGTGTTTTAAAATATGTGTAGTTGCACCCTTATGGCTTGCAACATAGGATCTGCATATTTCACTGGCCCGGGTATATTCATCCTGAACATGAGCAAGAGGATTTATTGCTTCACGGAATTCGTCCTCATTATTTATGCTTGTTGCCCCTCCTTCAATTATTAATTCACGGGCTTCCCTGAACCTCTCATAGTTAGGCCCGAAAATAATGGGAATGCCAAAGGCAGCAGGCTCAAGGATGTTATGGATCCCAACCCCAAATCCACCACCAACAAAGGCGACAAAAGCATACCTGTAAAGATAAGCCAGGATCCCGATGCTGTCTATGATCAAGATACGGGATTCCCGGATATTCGTTTCATCTGATTTTGAATACAATAAATAATCTGAACCCAACTGTGCCAATAATCCGTCAATTCGCTCCTGGTCAACTTCATGGGGTGCAAGGATAAATTTAAATTCCGATTTGTACTCGAGAATAAAAGGGATAAGGATTTTTTCATCCTCAGGCCAGGTGCTCCCTGCAAGAATTATATGGGAATCTTTGCTGAAATCATCCAACCCTTTAATCGTCTTATTCTGTTTTACAATGGCGCTAACTCTGTCGAATCTTGTGTCTCCGGAAATTGAGACTTTGTCAATCCCGATCTTCCTGAGAAGTTTCTCCGAATCTTCATCCTGTACAAAAAACCAGCTCAGGTTTTTTAATTGCCTCCTGAACCATGACCCGTATATTCTGAAAAACGGCTGGGAAGGTCTGAAAATCGCCGAGACTATGTATGTGGGTATTCCCTTCTTTTTTAGAATGTACAGGTAATTATACCAATATTCATACTTGATGAAGAAAACGACATCGGGAGCGAGTATCTTAATGAATTTTCCCGCCTTTCCGCGGAAATCTTCCGGGAGATAAAATACATGATCTGCGCCGGTATAGTTTTTTCGGATCTCGTAGCCGGAGGGAGAGAAGAAGGTTAAAAAAATAAGATAATCAGGGAATGTCTCACGGAATTCTTCAATAAGTGGCCTACCTTGTTCAAATTCACCAAGGCTGGCACAATGGAACCAGGCTGTTTTTTTCTTGTCCCCGTCTTCTGCAAGTGCCTTTTCAATCTTTTTTAGAATATCTTTTCTCCCTGATACCCAACGCTTAGCTTTTTTATTAACGAGGGAAGCCGCACGAATCCCTGCGACATAAAAGAAAATGAATATGTTATAAAGAAAAAGCAATATGTGGCCTCTTAATAAAGATAATAATCTTTGGGTTTTCTCTTATAGAAAGGGATGATCCATTTTACATTTGCTCCATAAAACTGTGTGGAAAGTGTACTGTTATCTTTTTTACCAGTATCAAAATTAACATCACGGCGATATTTTGTCCATGATTGTACAAATTCGAATCCCACTAAGAAATTGATCAGCCTGGAATCACTGAAAAACATATACCCCAGCGATCCAGTCACTTCCCAGCCATTGTTCAGCCTGTCATATCCTTTTCTGTAATCCCCGTCAATTTGAGGAGTATCACCACTTCCATCATGGATTCTTATCTTATCCTGCATAAAACCGCCACCGGCCAGGATCACGGGTCCGGAATTAGGATTGGGAGAAAGTATCGGGAAAAGTTTCCCGAATTTTGCCAGGACATTGAAACCGGTTTCCCCGAACCCAATCTCTGAATAATATCCATTAGCATCAATAACATAGCCCTCGGTTGTGGAAATATTCTTCAATAGTGAATCTCCATTGTAAACATTATTCCCGAAGATATAATTTCCTTCTGCTGAAAACAGCCAATTTGACTTGGTTTTCACCATGAACCCACCTCCTATGGTCGAATTTGCTCCAAATCGTGTTGCAAGACCTCCTTCGGGGAATTGGTAAGAATAGTTTGCATAGAACATCGAGATGACAATAGAGGAATCTTTGATACTTACCTGAGAAAATGTCTGGAGAACGATGAACTGCAAGATAATAAGAGGAAAGACTAATTTTCTTAACATGAACTAAAGAGATAAAGAGTGTTTCATAAATAATTGCATCAATCTACTTCGAAAGCTTAATAACAAGACCGGCTTTAGCATTAAACGAATAAATCGTTTTTTTCGTGTCGATATCAATAGGAGCTGAATAAATAAATTTTCCTGTTATGGAATCCACCCCGATGACTCCAGCACTATATTGACGATGGATTGAAGGATTTCCAATCGTGAATTCGACATTTCCTTTCACTGTGACCCGGTTTGAAATCTGGTACCCAACACCAAACTGAGCACCATAAGCAGTTCCGACGCCCGTATTGGAAGATTGAGTTTGATAAACAGGATCAACCGTATTAAAGAGTGGACTTGAAGACAGCATTATTCCAAAAAGTACTCTTCCCTCGATGTAAACCTTTTTAATGAAATCCATATAAACCAGGCCTGCCATAAGGTAATTATTTGTCCATGAACCAGCACCAAGAGATTTTGACATTCCTTCCAATGTGTCATTTTTTACGGAATGATTAATCGGGTTATTTTGCAAGGTATATTGAATCGCGAAACCGGTATTTTTCTTTCCCATCCAGTCAAGGTTCACCTGAGCAACATAGCCTTGTGCTGCAAATCCAGAGGTCGTATTTTTAGTATCAATCCTCGCATAGTAGATCATCGGAAACGATGGGCCACCCGAAACATTAATATATATTCTATTGTTAGCAGTTGAATCAGCTTTTTTTTTGGTTTCTTGCGAAAATATCAGAAAAGGCATTAATAAAATGAAAGTCAGGAGGAAAACTGTCTTCATAAATTGACATTATGATTTACAAAATTACATGTTTTTTCCATTCAGGCTATGTGTAAAGAAATCTGGTTATTTAAGTACACCTTTATTAAGACCCTTTTTCATGAATTCGGATTTTATTTAACTTTGCAAAAATTACCACTTCATCAATATTTTTGGTTTGAAAAGACGAATCCTGCTTATGACAGTAGCTTTTACTTCCTTGTATACCATGCCACAGGTAGTTTATCAGGATTTGACCAACATAGGAATTTATGATTTTATAGATGAAATGGCTAACCTCAGGATCATTGATCTGACCTCAGTTACAAAGCCCTATTCCCGGATGTTTATCGCTTCTAAGCTGAAACAAGTACAAATTTCACGCGACAAATTAAACAAGCGTCAAGCCAAGGAATTGGATTTCTATTTACAGGATTTTAACCTCGAGCTACAAACTAATCTTCAGTATTTTAAGCAGGACAAAGGACTATTTCATTCTAAGAAGAATTTCGGTATCCCAATAAGTCCTTTATCTTTCATCTATAAGGATTCACTTTTTACTTTTTCCCTACGCCCGGTCTGGGGAATTTATGGCTATGCTGCACAAAAGGTTAGTAACAACATGTATCATCGGTGGGGTGGTGCCGAGATCTTTGGGAGTATTGGTAAGCACTTTGGATTTTATGCCAGCCTTCGTGATAATCACGAAAGTACTCTTTTGGTAAATCCGGATTACCTTACACAGGAGGAAGGGGCAGCATGGAAAACATCAGGCAAAGGAGGAGATTACAGTGAGATGAGAGGAGGAATTTCATTTGCATGGAATTGGGGATCCGTAATACTTGCCAAGGATCATTTTCAATGGGGAGATTCTTATCACGGATCTAATATCTTTTCAGGAAGATCACCTTCTTTCCCCTATTTACAGCTCGGAATGAAGCCAGTAAAATGGTTCGATTTCACTTTTATAACTGGGTGGCTTTCATCAGAAGTCATAGATTCCTCCCGTTCTTATCGTGAACCCATGGGATTCAGGGAATATTTTTTTAGTAAATTCCTCTCTGCTGCCATTATGACTTTCACCCCATGGAAAGATATGAACCTTTCTGTAGGTAATTCTGTTATTTTCTGTTCCAGAAATTATAATCCGCTTTATCTGAGCCCCTTCCTGTTTTATGCTAACTCCACTTCCAATGGAGATTCCGCTCAAAAAGCACACTACGGAAGAAACACACAGTTGTTCTTTAATATCAGCTCAACACAAATAAAGCATCTACATCTTTATGCGTCCGTTTTTCTGGACGGGTTAGACTCAAAAGAACCAAAAGACAGCACCAGTTTTAATTATCTCAGCTGGAAAGCAGGTTTCAGGGCAAGTAACCTCCTGAATCAGAATCTGACTTTTACAGCTGAATACACAAGAACAACTCAGCATACATTTAAAGACACTGTTCCGACATTGACATTTGAATCAAACCAATATGACCTTGGGAGCTATTTGAAAGATAATTCACAGGAGGTCTTTATTTCATTGGGATACCGGCCAGTTCGTGGTCTGCTTTTTGACCTTTCCTGGAACTGGGCTGAACATGGGGGCGCTAAGGATTCCAAAACCATTGAGACTATTGCCTGGAGCTACAATGATATAAAACTTGAAGTCACTTATGAGATTATAAATAATACCTATGTAAGTTTAGCTTATCAGAGGCTCAATATAACAGGAGATCGGACGTTATCTCCACCTATATTCCATGGAAATCAGAATATTATCTCAGGTGGAATCAATATCGGATTCTAATTGCTATTTTATGAACCCTTACCAACCAAAACAATAAAAATTATCAAGTTATGAGAAAATCACTAGTATTTACTGGAATGATGCTAATTCTGATCACAGCTTTCGGACTGAGATCGTCAGCATGTACAAATTTTATATTCACAAAGGGAGCGACAGCTGATGGATCAGTTATGATCACTTATGCCGCTGATTCGCATACGCTTTATGGAGAGCTTTATTACAAGCCGGCAAAGGATTATCCAGCCGGGGCAATGGTAGATGTTTATGAATGGGATACAGGAAAGAAGCTGGGCAGGATTCCCCAGGTCCGTCATACATACTCAGTTGTAGGAAATATGAATGAAAACCAGGTTGCTTTGGGAGAGACTACTTATGGTGGCCGGGATGAGCTTCAGCATCAGCCGCAAGCCGTTATTGATTATGGATCCATGATGTATCTTGCATTACAGCGTTCAAAGTCCGCCCGTGAAGCTATACAGGTTATGACTGATCTCGTTGAAAAGTACGGTTATTACAGTGAAGGTGAGACCATTTCAGTTTCGGATAAAAATGAAGCCTGGATCTTTGAGATCATCGGCAGGGGAGAAAAGGAAAAAGGCGCTATATGGGTAGCTCGCCGTATTCCCGATGGTTATGTCTGCGGACATGCCAATCAGGCCCGCATTACTCAATTCCCTTTGAATGATCCTGAAAATTGCCTCTACTCAAAAGACATTATAACCTTTGCCCGTGCAAAAGGATGGTTTGATGGCAAAGATGAAGAATTCAGTTTTTCTGATATCTATGATCCTGTCACATTCAGCGGCGCAAGAGCCTGCGAAGCAAGGGTTTGGGCTATGTTCAACCATATTAACAGCGATATGGGTCAGTATGAAGATTACGCTATGGGTAATCTCACCAAGGGAAAATGGGGATATACGACCAATAGAATGCCGCTATGGATCAAGCCTGATAAGAAAATTACTGTCCATGATGTAATGCAATTGATGCGCGATCATTTTGAAGGAACCAAAATGGATATGAACCATGATATCGGCGCAGGCCCATTTGATTGTCCTTATCGTTGGCGTCCAATGTATTGGTCGACAGACAGCTCTCATTATTTTGTTAATGAAAGAGCTGTTTCAACACAACAGACCGGATTCGTATTTGTGGCACAAAGCCGGTCATGGTTTCCTGACCCCATCGGAGGGATATTTTGGTTCGGCGTTGACGACACTTACTCAACCGTTTTCAATCCTATGTACTGCGGTATACTTAAAGTTCCCCATTCCTATGCTGAAGGAAATGGAAGTATTGTGGAATATTCACCTACCTCTGCTTTCTGGACATTTAATTTCGTGGCAAACTGGGCCTATACACGCTATAGCTATATGATCAAAGATATCCAGAAAGTTCAACGTGAGCTTGAATTGAAATATATTGATGAAACTGCACAGATTGATAAGGAAGCTCTGACTATCTATAAAACCGATAAAAACAGGGCACGTACCTATCTGACAAACTACTCTGTAAAAACCGGTGATGCAACTGTTACGCGCTGGAAAAAACTGGGCGAATATTTATTGGTCAAATATATTGATGGTAACATCAAAAAGGAAAAAGATGGTAAATTCGAGACCAATGGAACCGGTCAGGCAGTTATGCCTTCACAGCCCGGATACCCTAACTGGTGGCTGAACGAAATCATCAGGGAGAAGGGTGATGTTGTAAAAGCACCAAAATAATAACCATCTCCTGATTACATTAAAAACAGGATACTTGCTAAAGTATCCTGTTTTTTTATTCTATATTTGCATTAATAAAAAAATACCATTGTATGGAGGAAAGAGAAACGACTAACAGGACATTTAAGATCATAATCGGTATTTTAATCCTTGCTCTTTTAATTCTGGGTTTTTGGACATTCAGGCAAAGAACGGAATTGACATCCCTTATTAAAGAAAAAGATATTGAGAAGGCAGATCTACAGCAGCAACTTGATTCTGTGGTTGCGGAACACAATAGAACTAAACAGGCTTATGGTGCACTTTCCGATTCTTTGAAAACCAAAGACAGCGTTATCCAGGCCAATGCGGTTGAAATAAGAAATCTGCTCGGAACAAAATGGGAATACGAAAAGGTCAAGAAAAAATTGGCCGTGTTGCAAACAATTGCACAAGGATATGTGAGGCAGATGGATTCGCTTTATACTGTGAACCAACAACTACATGCAGAAAATGAAAAAATCAGGGAGGATTTCAGGAATGAACAGTCGAAATCACAATCACTGGTAAAAGATAAAGAAGAACTTACTGCCCGGGTTAATCAGGCCGCAATCCTCAAGGCTTACGATGTAACTTCCACCGCTCTTAAACTAAAAGGCGGCAATAAAGAATCTCCAACCGATAAAGCAAGCCGTACTGATCGCGTCAATGTTTGTTTTACGATTGGGGAGAATCCGCTTGTCAAACCCTGTAAGAAAACCATTTATGTTTGTATCAGCAGGCCTGATAAAATTGTTGTTACAAAAACAAAATATGATACATTTATGTTCAATGGACAGTCCCTTCCCTATTCTATCCGTGAGGATATTGACTATACCGGCAAAGCAATGAATGTTTGTGTAAAGTGGACCAAGCGGGAAAACGACAAGCCTGCAATGAAAGGAACATATACAGTTACCGTATATTCCGAGGAGAAAGAGATCGGTTCAGGAACATTTGAATTAAAATAGAATGACAATATCTGGAAAGCAAAAACGCCTAGGGATACTGTCTGCCGGAGGCGATTGTCCCGGGATCAACGCGGCTATAAGAGGCGTAGGTAAAACAGCCATACTGGAATATGGAATGGAAGTTATCGGTATTTCATCCGGATTCCTGGGTCTTATTAATCAGGAATATGTTCATTTGGACGAGAATCAGCTTTCCGGTATCCTTACCCTGGGGGGAACGATCCTTGGAACATCCAGAGAAAACCCTTTTAAGAAAGATGCCGTCTTTAATAGCATCGATAAGCCAAAACTTATCAAGAAGCATTATAATGAAATGGGGTTGGATGCGCTTGTCTGTATAGGGGGTAACGGTACACAGCGGACAGCCAGCCTCCTGGCTGATGAAGGACTGAATGTTATCGGGATCCCTAAAACCATCGATAATGATGTTTGGGGGACAGATATCACATTCGGTTTTGATTCTGCGTTATGGATTGCTGTTGAAGCCATTGACAGGCTTCATACAACTGCCAACAGCCACAAACGGATTATGGTCATCGAAGTGATGGGACATCATGCCGGCTGGCTGGCATTATATTCAGGAATAGCCGGAGGAGGAGATGTGATTTTGATGCCTGAGATCGAATTTGACATTGATGTTGTTGCCCGTGACCTGAAGAAAAGAGCAGTGAATAAAAAACCCTATTCAATCGTCGTTGTGGCAGAAGGAATAAATACTCCGAAAGGAGAAAAGCCAGGTCATTATATTGCTCAGGAGATAAGTAAAAGGACTGGCCTGGAAACACGCGAAACCATACTTGGGTACATTCAGCGGGGTGGCAGTCCATCTCCTATGGATCGTGTATTGGCAACAAGATATGGAACATACGCTGTTGAACTTATTGCTGAAGATCGCTTTGGACAGATGGTTTCAGTGCACAACGATGATATTGTAGCAGTTCCTTTGAAAGAAGTGGGCGGAAAGTTACGAACCGTTCCTTTAGATCATCCTCTTATTGAGAAAGCAAACAGGATGGGAGTTTGTTTCGGGAATGTCAAAGTTTAATCTCCGAATCTGATATCCTTGATATTCAGTTGAAGTGAAATACTTCCATTCCATTCATTTTCTTCCACAAAATAACAGATGTCGAAAGGTATTCCTTTTTCTATCTTCCCGAAATGATCACCTTGCTGGAAGGCAATAGCTGAAAAAGGTCCACCGGAGATCTCAGGATGAACAACATATAACTTTAAGTGATTTTTACCCACAATCCTTGACCCTCCTGCATCAATAATTCCGTCTGTACGGAACAAAGGAGACATATTGCCAGGACCAAAAGGAGAGAATTGCTTGAGGATATTGAAGAACCTTGAATTGATGTTGCTGAATGGAAGAGCTGTATCTATCTCAATTTCAGGAATTAATTCTTTTCCATTTAATTGTTCAGTTACTACTTTTTCAAACCTGTCAATGAAAGCCTGTAAATTTTCCGGTTTCAGCGATAACCCCGCTGCATATTTATGACCGCCAAAATGCTCCAGAAGATCACTGCAAGAATCGATAGCATCATAAACATCAAAATCTTTAACAGATCTTGCAGAACCCGTGATAAGCTCTCCTGATAAAGTGAGAACGATGGTAGGCCGGTAGTAATGCTCTGTAAGCCGGGAAGCGACAATGCCGATAACCCCTTTATGCCAGTCACGATTGAAAATGACCGTACTTTTGGCAGTTTTAAGACGTTCATCCTGCTCGATCATTTCAATGGCCTGCTGCGTAGCAAGTGTGTCGAGGTTTTTCCTTTCAGTGTTATAATTATCTATGGTTTCTCCTAACTTGAGCGCTGCTTCAAGGTCCTCACAAATGAGTAAGCGAACTGAATTCCGCCCGCTTTCGATTCGTCCTGCAGCATTGATCCTGGGTCCAATCAGAAAGACCAGATCGCTTATCGTTAATTCTTTATTGAAAAATCCTTCAGTATTACCGTTAGTCTTTTTCTGAACATTACTATACCTTAGGATTGCCTCCAGACCCGGACGTGGTTTGCTATTCATCAATTTCAGACCATAATAGGCAAGAATCCGGTTTTCCCCGGTTATATCTACAATATCGGAAGCAATACTTACAACAACCAGGTCGAGATATTGTGAAAGTGTTTCAAAAGGCGTTCCTTTACGCTGGGCATAAGCTTGGATCAGTTTGAAACCAATGCCGCAACCGGATAATTCCTTATAAGGGTAAGGACAATCTAATCGCTTGGGATCCAGGACGGCACAGGCCGATGGAAGTTCACTTCCAGGACGGTGATGATCACAGATGATAAAATCTATTCCTTTGTCGTTTGCATATTTTACCTTATCAACGGCTTTAATCCCACAATCGAGTGCAATGATCAGTGAGAAGTTATTTTCAGCAGCGAAATCAATAGCTTTGAATGAAATGCCGTATCCTTCAATGTAGCGGTCAGGGATATAAAAATCCAGCTGATTATAGAACTTTTGCAGAAAGGTATAAACGAGGGCAACTGCAGTAGTTCCATCTACATCATAGTCTCCATAGATCAGAATTTTTTGCTTATCATTTGTGGCAGTTTCAATCCTGTCGATTGCAACTGACATATCTTTCATCAGAAAAGGATCATGAAGATCGGACAGGGAAGGTCTGAAGAAAGCACGAGCCTCATCGAATGTTGTAATTCCTCTCTGGACCAACAATTCCGCCAGGTTACGATCGATATTAAGCTCCCCCGCGAGGTTTTTCACCAATTCAAGGTCGCCTGATTCTTTGATTACCCAGCGTTTTTCCATTCGGTATTTTTTCATTGTAAAGGTAAAAAAAAATACCAATGAAGCACATTGTTTTTCTATAATTGGGGGAAAGATTATTCTATACTGACCCAGATGGGTGCAGATTACATCGAAGGATAAGAACTGAGATAATCTCTAGAACTCAGCATTTTTAGGAAAACGTGGAAAAGGGATCACATCGCGGATATTGCTCATTCCAGTCACAAATAAGATCAATCTTTCAAATCCCAACCCGAAACCGCTATGGGGTGCAGTCCCAAATTTCCTCGTTTCGAGATACCACCAAACATCTTCTTCATTGATGCTAAGTTCCTGGATCCGTTTTGTGAGTTTCCCGAGGTTTTCTTCACGCTGTGAGCCACCAATAATCTCCCCGATCTTAGGAAATAAAACATCCATGGCCCGGACGGTTTTATTATCCTCATTCATCTTCATATAGAATGCCTTGATCTCTTTGGGATAATCAGTCAGAATAACCGGTTTGTGAAAATGTTTCTCGACCAGATACCGTTCATGTTCAGCCTGCAGATCAGTTCCCCAGTCGACAGGAAATTCCCAATTCTGACCCGAAGTTTTAAGGATCTCTATTGCTTCAGTGTATCCAAGACGAATAAAATCATTGCTTATGATAGATCTCAACCTTTCAATAAGATCGTTATCGTACATTTTATTCAGGAATTCCAAGTCATCTATACAATTTTCAAGTGCGTCTTTGATAAGGGTTTTCAGAAAATCTTCTGCAAGATCCATGTTATCAACGATATCATAGAATGCCATCTCCGGTTCGACCATCCAGAATTCGGCAAGGTGGCGGGGGGTATTTGAATTCTCGGCACGGAAAGTAGGTCCAAAGGTGTATACAAGGGATAAGGCGAGTGCACCAATTTCTGCTTCGAGTTGTCCGGAAACTGTCAGTTTGGTCTCTTTTCCGAAAAAGTCTTCATTAAAATCAACAGAGCCGTCCGGTTTTAAGGGGGGA